>JBGPHY010000079.1:0-13606 GCA_041484625.1 Terriglobia bacterium
CTTTGCCAAGATCCATGCTGTCATTATACAACGCTGCCAAGTTTGTCCAGGAATAGAGGATTCTCCCGGGCCTGTACTTCCCACTCCTCTTCAACCTGAGAATGAGGAAAGTTCAGAGACTGAACGCCTTTTTCATAGCCTGGGCGGTCTTGGCCACCGCCTCATCTCGCGGCAGCGCCTGGAGGGTTGCACTAAAGGGTTCGGCTTGAACCGGTCCGTCGTAACCGATCTTTCTCAATCCGTCCAGAAATGCCTTGACCGGTATCACGCCGGTTGCGCAAGGCAATTCCCTGGACAGGTCTTTTTGACGATCCAAGGGAACTCCTGCCGGAGCGTCGTTCAGGTCCACCAGGACGACCTCTTGGCCTCGAAGCGATAGCAGGTCGGCCTGAGTCTCCTCGGCATTAAACCAGTGCCAGCTATCCAGTTGAAAGCCCGCATTGCTGGTGCCGATGGCTGCCACTAATTCCTTCATTTCACTCATGCAATGAATGAAGGGATGCCTGGAGCTTCTCCAGGATGTTTTCGGAGCCACATATTCTAATCCTAGCCGGAGTCTGTGATCTTTCAGTATCTCAACGCAGGCTTTCAAACGGCGCTGGTGAAGTCGAAAGTTCTCCAAATAGGTGAGGTTGTCGCTGAACGACAATATCCAAGTTCCAACTCGCTGGACATTGGTTCGTTGCAGCGTTTTGCAGTATTCGGGCAGTGACTTCAGTCCTGCGGCGAAGGTCTCCTCATCTCGGCGGAAATCGACAGGCAGCCCGGCAGCCCCCAGTCTGACATCTTTGGTCTGGAGGCTTTCAAGGAGCCGTGAAAGCTGATCGTCGGTCAATCCGGCAAAGTAACGGGGGTCTGGATCCACCCCCTGAAATCCATACTTGACTGCCAGTTCCACCGATTCCAGGAAGGTTGCTTTGACTCCAATCCGGCCGCAACTCAGGTTCAGGAAGAACCGGGTCGCTGGAGCCTCTGCCGGCAGTCCAACTTCCGGAAAGGCGCTGAGAGTCAGCGTGGCCAAGGGAATTCTCTGGATGAATCGACGACGCGAGAATGTTTGTAGGTCCATAATAAGACGATAACGCTCCTCAATTGAATTTAGCGACTGCTGGTCCGGAGCTGTCATAAATCTGGAATTCCCGAATTCGAGGCACACCGACAGCAGAGAGGATGCTCAAACGCACCTTACTGGCAGTCGTTCGCGGAAAGAGGTCGATCTTCTTATGACCAATACTTGAACCTGTATGCAGGCGTTTCCATCGATTCTCCACATAGGCCTCGATGGCGTATTTCTGGATGGTCTGCCCTTCATTCAACCATTCCAGAGTGACTGTTCTGTTGAAGCCGCGAGGTTGCGGGAAAACAACCTCCAACGATGCATGACGCTCCTCCGCTGGAGCGGACCAGAATGAATCGCCATCCCCATCCAGAGCGGCTTCAAATCCCTGGATGTGATTATTCAACCGAGAAAGGTTCTTCGAATACATGGCCTGAATGGCCTCCCCGAACTCTCGCAGGCGAGTCACGTCAGAGTCGGGCAGCAAACCTCGATTGTCGGGTGCAAGGCCCAACACCAGTTGAGCCCCGCGCCCCACTGTCTTGTGGTAGGTGTCTAAGAGCATCTCCAGAGACTTCAAGCTCTTTTCATCCCCCGGATGCCAAAACCAATGGTCCGCCCTCAAGGGGGTATCTGCCTCGACCGGCCGGTACCTTAAATAGCCTAATCGGTCCACTACATTCCAGTTATCCTCCAATGCCTCTCCGCTTTCATTGCCCACCCAGCGAATGTCTCCATATTTCAGGAAACCCACATCGGCAAAAAATAGGGTATTGGGCTGGAAGGTCCGGAGTTCCTTCGCATATCGGTCAAAATCGTAGACGTGGCCTTCACTTCCAGCCCCGTCGAGCCAGAACTCCGTCAACTCACCATAACGGGTAGCAAGTTCGCCAAGTTGCCGCACGTAATAGCTGTCATATGCAAGATTATTCTTGTACGCAGGCTCATGACGGTCCCAGGGTGACAAATAGACGCCGAACTTCAGCCCGTGCTTCCGAGTAGCTCTCTCCACTTCACCGACCAGATCGCCCTTGCCATGCATCCAGGGGCTGCTGACGACTCCGTATCGGGTTTGGGCGGATGGCCAGAGGCAGAACCCATCGTGGTGCTTACAGACCATAATGAGGTAGCGGGCTCCTGCGGCCTTTGCACACAGCACCCATTGCTCAGGATCCAGCTTAGTCGGATTGAAGACCGCCGGGTCGGCGGTGCCGTCCCCCCATTCTCTGTCCATAAAAGTATTTGGGCCAAAATGAATCAGCACACCGATTTCCAGATCCTGCCAGGACACCTGCTGCGGGCTGGGTTTGAGATCGCTATGACTCTGGGCAGAAAGAGATCCAACCGAGAACAGGCAAACCAGAAGCGATCTGAATATCATGGTTCTCCCTCTCTCTCAAAGCCGCTGCGGCCTGTAGCCTGCTTCTACTCCATCGGCGCGACTTTCACCCTCTACAGATTTGACAGCGGTATTTCGAACTCAAGGTAGGAACCGCCCGAAGTACGGTCTGCAGCCGTGACCAGCGGCCGCATCCTACTGGATGGTTCCTTTGGCCCACTCCAGGGAGACCCGCGCCACCAGGTAGCCATGCAGTCCGACGGCCAGATTACCTTTGGCCTGGATCACGTTGCCCTGGGCATCGTCGACCTCCAACCTGGTTTTGGCTCCCAGTTCAAAGCCTTTTTCCGCCATCCATCGCAGGCGCTCGGCTTCAGACACTGTGCTGGTCAACCCTTTCACGATTTCGCCGTTCTCTCGGACTGCATTGACTGCCTCCCGAACTTGCACCGCGACGGAATCTTTCAGCTTTGCCAACTCAATTTGTCGACTTACTACTTCACTTTGAGCCTGCTGCACTTGTCCTCGAGTCTTCTGCCCGTCAAAGAAAGGAAAACTCAAAGTCACGGCAGCGCTCCAGGTCTCCCCGCTGGCACTGAAGGGACCGACACCAAAATTCCTCAAACCGGCAGTGCCATTGAAGTCCACACGAGGCTTGTCGCCGGCGCTGGCAACCTTGACTAGTTCACGGTAAATCCCCAGCCGATGTTCAAGGTCTGCAATTTCCGGCCGGTTGTCCCAAGCGGTCGTGAGAGCCTCCTCAAACTGGGGATAGGGATTGATCTCCGTCCCCAGGCTTCCTTCGGCATCCACTTCCTCCTCGCCAATAGCCAAAAGAAAACGCAGCCGTTCCCGCGCGATCCGTATCAAATTTTCAGATCGAATAACAGAAGGCTGCGCATTCTTCAGGGCGACTTCTCCGGCCAAAACATCATAATCGGTCGCCATTCCGACAGCATACTTGCGCCTGGCCTCTTCCAAGTGCCGCTCTCTCTGTTTGAGGTTTTCCACAGAAATGGCAGATAACTGTTTAGCCAGAAGCACATTGTAGAATTCAGTGGATACATCCCGAGCTGCGGCCTGACGGTAAAGTCTGAGCTGGTCACTGGCTACCGAAAGCCCGAATTTTGCAGCCCGAATTGCAGCCCCTACCTTCCCCCAGGTAAAGATGACCTGGCTTACGGAGACTCCCGCCGAGCGCACGTTTTGCCGGGAAGGAATTGCGAATTCCCCGCCAAATAGGGCCCCAAATGTGTTGTCGAAGGACGCGGAATCGGAAGCATTCAATGAGAACTGCGGCAAAACAGCAGCCCGTTCCTCCCTATATCGGCCCAACACCTGGTTCCGGTACTCCTTCGCTTTCAGAATATCCCGATTCTGCTCGGCCGCGATGTCCAGTGCCTGCTGTAACGTCAGATTCCTAGGGGAAGATGTCTGTCCCCAGGCCTGCCCTGCAAGGAATACAGTACCCGTCACTACCACCCAGACCAGGCCACTACGGATGAATGACATGAGAACTTCAAAGCTTCTGGACTCTCTCTTCCCCGCTCTGTTCACTGAGCCACACCTCCAGTCGGGATTTCCATTTCAACCACTCGGGCCTGGCGGCGGCGCATCTTCTCCACGATATCATCCAGGATGGTGTATACCACCGGGACCACGAGCAAGGTCAAAAGTGTCGACGTGATCAGGCCTCCCACCACAGCGCGAGCCATCGGCGCTCGCATTTCCGCTCCCGCACCGATCCCCAGGGCCAAGGGGAGCATCCCGAATATCATGGCCAGGGTGGTCATCATGATTGGGCGAAGTCGCGTCCGTCCCGCCTTGATCAGCGCCTCCCGACGGGTTAGTCTGCGGCTCATCAGCACTTTAGAATAGTCAATCAACAAAATCGCGTTCTTGGTCACCAACCCCATCAACATGATGAGCCCAATGAGCGACATGACGTTGACGGTATCTCTTGTCAGAAACAACATTCCCGCCATCCCAACAATGGAGAGCGGCAACGAAAGCATGATCGCCAGCGGGTCCACGAAAGACTCAAACTGGGCGGCCAAGATCAGGTAAACCAAGATCACTGCCAGCAAAAGCGCTTCCGCCATATAGCCGAAGGACTCAGCCATCTCCTCGGCATCTCCAGAAAACACCACGGTGTAGCCGGGTGCCATGGGTACCGCTGAAGCCACCTGCTGCACCTTCTGAACTGCAGTTCCCAGAGGCAGGTTTTCCAGGTTGCCGCTGATGACCACCTGGCGCGTCATGGCCTGGCGATTGATCTCCGACGGGGTGGTACTGGCCTGATAACGAACGAGGTCCCCCAGCGGGATTAATCCCATGTCTCCGTTGGGTTTGCGAACTGAAAGGCGCAGATTTCCCACTTGAGATAGATCTACTCGCAATTGTTGCGGTAATCGAACCCGCACATTGATGGCTTCACCGGTTTCATCTTCGAAAGTAGTGACCGCCTGACCACCGATCAACGCACCGATTGTCCTTACGAGGTCCGCGGTCATCAGGCCTGCATCGACTGCACGCTTCCGGTCCACGATGAGCCGGTACTCGGGGACGTCCTGTTCCAGCGTGACCTCAAGGTCCACAATGCCTCGTTGGGTCGCAATGCCGCGCTTCAACTGGGCGGCATACTTCTTTAACTCAGCGATGTCTTCACCCCTGACATTGACCTGCATCGGCTTCTGCGCGAAGGAATTGGCCTGTTGCTCGACTGAGGCCAGGATCCCCGGGATTTGCTGCAACCGATGGCGCACATCAGGCCGGATCTCTTCCTGGTGCCGATTCCGAGAGCCACGCTCCGTCAGCTTGATGTAGATTCTGCAGTCCCGGACTGTTCCGGTCTCCCCCGCTCCTATAGTCGCGTAGGTGTGGTCAATCTCAGGAACCTCTTTCAACACAACCAGGACAGCTTCTACCCGACTTCGACTCTCTGCAATCGAGGCATCCGGTGCCGTTTTGAAGTTAACCTGGAATTCGCCCTGATCGTAGTCAGGCATGAAAGTCGTCTCCAGCGAAAAGAAAAGCCCTACCCCGAAGATAAAAGCCAGAGTTGCCAGCCCAACGACGACCCAACGGTGGTCCAGCGCCCAACCGATGACCCCCTGATAGCGATCTGCAGTCCGGTCGAACCAGTCGTTGAAGTAATCCAACACCCGGTTTAGCCACTTGCGCCGACCCTTTCGTTCGATGTCCGGATCGTACCAGCGCGAGGAGAGCATCGGGTCCAAAGTGAAGGAGACAAACAACGAAACCAGAACGGCAAAGGCTACCGTAATTCCGAATTGGAAGAAGAACCTTCCCATGATGCCCTTCATAAACGCCACCGGCACGAAGACAGCGATGATTGAGAAGGTCGTAGCCAGCACGGCCAGACCGATCTCGCTCGTACCATGCCGGGCGGCAGTAATATGGTCCTGCCCGCCTTCCAGGTGACGGACGATGTTCTCTCGCACCACGATGGCGTCGTCAATCAGCAACCCAATAGCCAGTGACAAGGCCATCAAGGTCATCACATTGATGGTCATCCCCATGAAGTTCATGACGATGAACGAAGCGATGACCGAGATGGGAAGAGTCAGTCCGGTAATTACCGTCGAACGCCAGGAGTTGAGGAAGCAAAACACAATTAGAACTGTCAGAATGCCACCAATGATGATTGTGTCTCGAACGTCATGCACAGATTCGAGGATGATTTGGGATCCATCCTGGACCACCTCAACGGTGACTCCAGGGGGAAATTCGCTCTGGAGTTTCTGGATTTCCTTCTTCACTGCCCCTGCCGTTCCGACAACATTGGCGCCTGACTGCTTCAGAATATCCAGGGCGACGGCTGGGACCCCGTTAATGAGCGCCAACGAGCGCTGTTCTTTAAATCCGTCTTCGATGGTGGCGATTTCTGCGAGTGTGATCGGCCGTCCCATCCTCTGACCAATGACCATTTGGCCGAATTGGGCAACCTGCTCCGGTTTGCCCGAGACTCGCAGCGGGATCTCCGTCTTGGGACCTGTCAGACGTCCCAGAGGCGTGTTGACGTTTTCGGACCGCAGACCGGCAATGACTTCGTCCACCCCCATTCCCAGCGCATTGAGACGTTCAGGATCGATTTTGACTTGGACTTCCCGCTTGGACTCACCCACGAGGTCTACTTTGCCCACGCCGGGTAGAGTCTCCAGGCGGCGCTTGATTTTCCGATCGGCCAGAATCGTCAGATCTCGGTCGGAAAGCGTCTGTGAACGCACCGCCAGGGAGACGACGGGAATGGCGGAGATGTCGAGTTTCTGGATGACAGGATCTTCAATTCCCTGGGGCAAATCTCCCCGAATGCCATTGATTTTCGCGCGCGCGTCCTGTGAAGCCTCGTTGATTCTGACCTCCAGTTGAAATTCAACTACCACATTGGAAACACCCTCGCGGGAGCTGGAGATAACGCGCTTGACTCCGGGAATCGGGTTGACTGCCTCTTCGATCCGCTTGCTGATCTCTCGCTCGATGGTCTCTGGCGAGGCGCCGGGGTAGATGGTCACAATCGAAAGCACCGGAATTTCAATGTCGGGGAACATGTCAATGGCGAGCCGACGGTAGGAGAAGATTCCCAGAGTCACCAGCGCCAGCATCAGCACAGCCGCAAACACTGGCCTTTTTATGGAAAGATCGGAGAGAAACATAGCCTAGACCCCGTTGCTTTGGGTGACTTTGATCCGGTCCCCGTCGCGTACATTAAATGCACCTCGGATTACCACCTGCTGTCCTTCGTTCAAGCCATTGACTACCTCAACCCTGTCCTGCTCCACCCTCCCGAGTTGGATCGTCCGCCTCCGTGCCGTTTCCCCCTCCACCACCAGGATTTCTCCTCGATTGCTGGTCGTGTCCCAGGTCAAGAGCGCATTCCGCGGTACCTGCAGGCCCTGAACCTTTCCCCCTGTCTTGATGAGCGCCTTGGCGAATAGGCCGGAGCGCAGTTCCTCCTTCTCATTTCTGACTTCGGCAATGATTCGGACCGAGCGCGAAGTCGCGTCGGCGGCGGGGTTGATGAAACTAATCCTCCCTGTGAATACCCGACCCGGCAATGCTTCGGTAGTAAAACTCAATGTCTGGCCTACCTTGATAGAGGGCAACTTGGTAGAGGGGACGTCCAGAGTCAGGTTGAGAATGCGGTTGTCCACGATCCGGAAACTCGCGGCCGAGGAGGTGGGATCCCCTACCAGGTCGCCGGCGTTGGGGCGACGCTCTGCCACCACTCCATCCATCGGTGAACGAAGGATGGCCTTGGCCAGCCGCGTTTCCATTTGCCGTACGTCTTGTTCAGAGGCCCGGATCTGGGCCTTGACTGCTGTCATCTCTGCCACTGCCGCGTCCTTGGCTGTCCGCGCATCGTCCAGGTTCTGTTGGGTCACCAGCCCGACTTCTTTCAACTTGGAAAACCGTTCGAATTCCCGGTCGGCACGGTTGCCTGACACCTTCGCTTTCAACACAAGGGCTCGCGTGGCTTCCATTTGGGCCTTGGTTCTCTGCAGGGCGACCTTTATCTCTTGTGTGTCCAACTTGGCTAGTGGATCTCCTTTCCTGACCCGAACCTATTCGCTCACATAAATGCGTTCAATGATGCCTTTGTACTCTGATTTGACATGCCTTTCGTATTTGGGCGAAAGAGAACCAACGACCTCCAGGTCGTCAAAGAAATCTCCTTTGGACACGGTGGCTGCATCAACTGCCACTTTGGGCGGGTCGACAGAAACGTTTTTGCCGTTCTTAGCGCTCTCGATGAACCGGCAACCCTGGCTGACAACAGCCAAGACCAGTACCCATGCCGTGAAAACCAATCTCTGCCTCATGCTTTCTTAACCCTCGCTTTGGGTTTGTCGTTGGAAATTCCCCGGAAGACCAGTTTGAGCACTTCTGTCAGGCCTCGCTGCCCCAAACCGTGTTCGGGATGTGCCAATTCCAGCTCGTTCGCCAGGCTAATGGCTGCTATGATCGCCCAGGTCATGTACTCTGCATTTCCTGACTGTAATTCCCCGTTCTTGATCCCCTGCCTGACCAGGCCCAGGACACTCTCATAGAACTTCTCGTGATACACCTCGAAGTCAAAGAAGGGCGCCCCCTGTGGCGGACCGTAATAGATGGATTGCATGAGCCGAGCCGCCTCGATGTGCGAACACCAGAGTTGGTGGGTTTCACTAGCCAGTTGCAGAATCCGCTCTTTGACACTTCCCTCGTGGTTACGACACGCTTCGAGCAACTTCGTAAAATCGCGAAAGCCACTCCGGAGAATCTCCAGATACACCCCCTCCTTGTTCCCGAAATAGTAATAAAGGATTGGCTTGGTGACGCCGGCCGCTTCCACGATTTCTCGGACGCTCGAGGCCGCGTATCCTCGCTGGGTGAACAGGTGGCTTGCCGCCATGAGAACACGAAGGCGAGATGTACTATCGGCCGTTGGAGCGGAGTTTTTCGGTCTGCGCATAACTACACCACCCTTCACAGAGACCTGAAGAGCCTCTATTTACCGGTAAGTATATTGAGGAACGAACAGAAGTCAAGACATAGGCGAGTTCAAATTGCGCAGTAACCCCAGGGAGTATATGGAGGATGGCAGAAAACCCCCGGCCACTGCTAGCCTCTGCGGATCTGTTCTGAAACCCGTAGAACACCTCTGGGGGCCGGAACCGTCAGTCTGTCAGCAAAGCTCAGTGAACCTTCAGCTCGTCGTTGAGTTTCACTCTCAAGTTGGAAGCGACCAGCTTCTGCAGACGTCTTCGTTTGTCGTCAAGCCGGCTGTCCGCCTTCTCTTGCTGTAGCTGTTTTTCGAGAAACTCATCGACATTGTGCAGCATGCTGAAAACTAACTCGATTTCCCTGTGGGTCAGTTCGAGGGTCATACGGATACTCTCCCTAATCAGAGCTTACTGATAGAAAATGTGAGTGAGCAAAACGGCCAGAGTACCGGAGACGGTAACTCAACAGTACGCCGTCCGGGACACATCTCTTATCGTCGGATGTTCCTTCACGGCTTAAGAGAATCTCAGGGACAGAAGAATTTCCAGGGGGGTTCTCAAACCCGGGCAGAAGGAAACGCAACGCCGGGCAGAACTGTCGTGTCCTTAATGAGCCTCTGGGCACTCTATGACAAATGAAACGAGACGACCCAACCGAACGCCTCCTGCCGCAAATCGCGCTCTACCCGGCGAACGGCAAAAGGGCGCGTTATAGTCAAATGGCAGAAACCACTCGGGGTTTTACTTAGCCATAGCCGAAGGAACAGCAAGAGTCACGGCACCGCTGGCAGCCCATTCCGCGCCGCGTGTGAAGGTTGTCACAAACGCTGGAGTCTGAATAGACTCGGCATCATGTCCGAGTGCCGTCACAAAAACGCGGCCCTTGTGGTATTGAACCGTCCATAACATGGGCTGGTCCAATCCGGCTCCGGGAACGGGCTGGCGAGCTTTCCCCTGGTAAAGAGAATGATCATCCCAGGCTGTCGCCAGAACGTGGAACGCGCCTGCGGGCTGCCAGCTCAGGTTGGCATAGAGTTCATCGTTGCTCTGAGGGAAGGACCTCTTGAGACCGCGAGTGATCGGGTGCTCTTCATCGCGAATGCTGACGGTGAAATCATGTCGCGCCGAATGGTGACCATGATCGGGACGCCAGTTGCCGCCGCAGAGTTTCTCATATTCTGTCCAGCCGTCAAAGGCCGCCACTGAGAAATGGTAGACCACCAGCCCTTTCCCGAAGCGGACGAACTCCAGGAGCGCATTGTCTGTCTTTTCGCCCCAGTGCAGTTCGGGTTTGCGTTTTTCAAAGTAGTTCAACACCACCAGGTCGTAGGGTGCCAGGGTCTCGGAACCTGCGCCTCGAAACTCCTCGGTTATCCGAACTTCAAATCGTCCGCTATCCTCCAGCATCTTTCGCAGAACCGGGGTCGTGGCCCGCCAATCGTGGCCATTTTGGCCGGTGATGATCAACACCTGGATCCGTGCTGGAATAGGATCGGGTTGCTGGGCGAATAGAACCGGTGCCATCGCGAGAACAAAAAGCAGCAAACCAAGGCCTTTCTTCTTCACAAAACCTCCTTCAGCGACAATGTTAGTCCCCTTCCCAACCGAAGAGCACAGGATATCATGAGCCTCATCCCCTTGCAGGCACAATCCGGGGCACAATTGCCAGTTAGAATTTGCGATTCACTCTCCCCCGCCTTTGGTCGAGTTGTTCGAGATCAATTGTCTCATTCTTGCGGAGAGAGCCTCATCCATCTGTTTTTGCCGCTCCGAGTACTGCTGGAGTGCGCTCTTGTAGTACTCGTAATTTTGCCTACCCTCAGCCTCGTTAAATACGACCTTTTGATTGTCAATCCTGTAGAGGTGGCGATAGTACCTCAGGTAACGGACAAATTCTGAAATCTGCTTGAAGTACTCATTCTGTGCCGCAAGCCACTCAGGCTCCCGCAGCAGAGCCTCTTTCAGTGCAAACCAGTTCTTTGTCTGGGATTGATCAGCAATGGGCTGCAAAGTCTTCTGGAGCCCTTGAAACCACTTCTCAAACTGGTTGCGGTAATCCTCCATGAGCGTCTGAGCTGTGGTGATTCGTGAATGTGCATCCTCCAGGTTCTTCTCGGTGAGCTTCTCCGGAGAGTCCAACAATTCAAGAACCTCCGGAACTCTGCAACCATCCAGGTCCGCTTGGAATTTGTTGCGCAAACTGAGATATTTGGCAGTGGACTCCTCGATCGCTTGGCGAAGCTGCCCACCTTGGTAATGCCCGGCATAACCATACCAAAGCAAAGCTGCAGTGATTCCGGTGGCAACAATCGCTGTGACTAACAGGGCAAACGGCTTCCACACCCGGTTGAGAACGAGGAAGACCACGAGAGGAGTCAACACAATCAGAGCTAAGGATGTGATGAATGACTCGGTGTTACGATGGCTGTTTATCGAGGGAATCGAGCGATACACGATAACGCACAGCAAAAATCCACCTGCAGCAAACAGCGACCTGGCTACTCCAAAGTGCATTGTTCTCCGATTCGGCGCATGTCTCTCATGGGAAATGGGCGGTGTTTTGAGCAATTCTAATCTGGGCCAGCCAGCTATTGTATGAACCATCTTAGCCAGCTGCCGCCGCTCCAACTCGGCCTGCAGTGCTTGCACAGTGTCCGTAGGCAACTCTGCTTTCTTCACCCACATCAGCAGCAAGTCTTCGTCACTTGACCCATTGAATTGCGCACGGATATCCATAATCGGACTCATCCTTTGCCGCCGACGGACATCGGCAACGGCACCAAATCGATGGACTTCATGAATCGCAGTCCTCACCCGCTTCAAGCGGAGATGGCAGCAAGTGCGCTCCAGGAACTGGATTCACCGCGGGAAATCGCACCCGCCGGGCCTGCTACCGGTAAGCCTTCCAACGGGTCCAGGCTTCCAGGAAGTCCTTTCCTTGGATGCGCAGGGTTCGGTCGTCAAGCACCTGAACGCCCGGCAATGCACCTCTGTCAGGTGGAAGTGAGTTGCGGGTCGTCTGCTCAACTTGAAGGGTGACGGGGCCTTCAATTCGATAGGGCACAACCTTTCCGATTCCACCCATGGCGCGAGTGGCCCCTTCCTGAATCTGTTGACGCGCCGCAGTAGCTGACAGGGTCAGGCAGGTATATCGGCCCAACCCCTCTTTAACGGCCACTGTTTCCACTTGAGGCATCAAGGTCCGGATCTCTTCCACCGCTGCCGTGTCCCCGGTCAGCAGAATCACCGGGATATTGAAATGGCCGGCTAATGCGCTCACCATACCGATTTCCCCGATCGATCTGCCATTTAGCAGGAGATTCTGGATACCTAATGAGCTGAAGCTATGGGCCATGATACCATTTCGCACATTCGCCATGCTGTGTTGCCCAACGAAAGCAATAGCGCTGTAGCCTCGATCCAGGGTCATGGTTGCTCCTGGCCACCCAATCAGCAGTCTCGCCCTCGGATGTATCGTGGTTGCAGACAACGTCTGGCTGCCATCATGACCATCCCAAACCACCACCTCATCGGCCCCCCCATTCAGAAACCCCTGCACGGCAGCATTCACTTCCCCCGCCAAGAGCTCACGGAGTTCTGCGAGGGAGGGTTCGGTCTGTTCTTGGCGGCAAATCCCCGCGATCCCCTCCGCATCGGTAACCACAAAGACCGTTTTCTTCTCTTGCCCAAGCAGTGAATCGGAAAGGGGGGGTAAGAGAATACCCAATACGCCAGCGTACATCATAAGAGCCAATTTCTGCATCCTTATAAGGCCTCCTCTCCCGGTTCATACAAAACATTCGGCGCCGCCCTTTTCAGGTTCAGATTCGAGCATCCTTCAATGCTTCTGTGACTGCGGCTCTGGCCAGTAAGCGCGTGGAGTCAAGCGCGGGCAAAGGGCAGTCACCGGGATCCACCAAAAGCGGAATCTCCGTGCATCCCAGAACCACTGCATCGCATCCTCGGTTCTTCATATTCTGAACTACCTGGTTGAAATGTATTCTGGAGTTTTCTGAGATCACCCCGTTAACCAGCTCTTTGAAAATGATCGAGTCGACCCTCTCCCGATCTTCTTCATTTGGAACCTCACAAATCAGCCCGAATTTCTTCAGCATCTTTGGGTACACCGGGCCGTCTAACAGATATTTTGTTCCCGTGATCCCCAGGCGATTGTATCCCCGAAATTTGGCTTCTACTGCGACTGCCTCCGCAATATGCAGCCAGGGAATGGGAGACTCCGCTGTAACCAAATCAAAGGCCTGGTGAATTGTATTGTCCGGACAGATGGCGAAATCAGCTCCAATGTCTGCCAGCTTGCGGGCCGAGGACAACATCAGTTTGGCAACTTTCGTCCAATTCCCATTTCGAATGTGGAGCATGTATTCGGCGAGCGGGTGGGTGTGTAACGATACTTCAGGGTGCATATACTCACCCATTCGCCCCCAAGCTTCCACGCATAAGGTTCGGTAACACAATGCAGCCCCTTCAGAGCTGCATGCAACAATTCCAACGTGCTTCGCCATAGATGTCCGTCAAGAGACCTAATCAGGGAGTAGGGCATCAAGTATCAAATTTGAAGGTAACTAAGGATGTCAGGAGAGATGCAGCAATGAACTAAGCCTTTCGGAATGAGTGCCCGGGACCGGAATCGAACCGGTACAGAGATTGCTCTCCGAAGGATTTTAAGTCCTTTGCGTCTACCAA
>JBGPHY010000080.1:0-13431 GCA_041484625.1 Terriglobia bacterium
TGCACCGGCAGTAGCTTTGAGTTCCGTTGAAAATCTTTCGCACTGATACGTTTTAAACGCAAGTCTGTCCGTATCAAGTTCTTTTTTAATGATGCGAGCTACTTTCCGGAAATCGTCTTTTGTTGGCATGAAGCCTCCTTTTGAGAAAAATTATGAGTCCCAACGCCGGGCATCAGCTGCTGCCGGAAGCGGGAGCGAGGAACGAGCGTACGCTGGAGGCAGTCAGCTGCACGCCTTGGGTATGCAGTCGCACAGTAGATCTCAAAGTCGGTCAGCGTAGCGGAACTCGAAGAGCTCCTTAGCCTCAAGGAACACTTCTGATAGCGAGTTCCACACCTCCTTCAGTCGCTCTGCACGACTGAACTTAAACTCGCATTCAATCTCAGACAGTAGAGCCAACACCAGTGTGATCGAAGTGACAACGCAATCAGACTTGTACTTCCTGAGCAGGTTCACGCGCCGGTCCTCGTCCTTGTTCAGGAAGTGCGCCGCTCTACGCGCGAAGCCAGGCCAGCTCAGGTGTGAATCCGCTGAAAGTGTCTTATAGAACCAATCATTAAGATAGTTCAGATATCGAGTCCGATCCTCAGGTGTGCCGCCATCACGTGTCATCTTCCCAGGGTTAGGCCACCATTGAATCTTCTTCGGATTGACTGCCTCTTCGTCCGTGATGCCCACTTCATATCGACCGTAATCTACAGATGTCCTTTGTAGATCTAAATATTCTGCCCAAGCTACGTCTTCCCCGTATGCCTTTTTGTAGCGCTCGTGCTCCTCGAACATCTCACGCCAGCCGGACTTGTGAAACCACTCGACTCGTCTGTCCACATCATCGAAAAGATACACCACTGTGAATAGGCTGTCTAGGATAGTACGCGCCAATGGCGGAACAGACACGGCGAACTCAAGCTTTCTACTCACATCTTCCGGCTTGTCAGCACAAAGATACCTGATAGAGCGGTACGTGTTTTCTGTGATCTTGACAGTGCCTAACAGAAATAGCTTCAGATCAATCCGGTCGGCGTACTTTACTGGCCAACATCGGTCAATAAGATTGGCCATCGCCACTAAGAGATTGTCGAGTTTCTCACGGATTGCTGAGAAAGGCAGAGCTGGGTAATTCTCGAAGCGATGCTCGGGTATTTCTGGGAGCTTGTCAATCATCGAATATCACTCCCTCAATCTGCATAACGCCCCGGGGTGACCGGCGAATTTATCCTGATAACGAATTAGCTAACCGGCGCGGCGCTGTTTGCCGCGTCCGGGTTGAGCGACGGGTTAGGTTCGCTTTTGGTAACTGTAGCGTAGGTCTGGAACATGCCCCAGATCGTGATTTCGTAAATCGCCGATAGTCCGTCTTCCGGCGCCACTGCTCTCCGAACCAGGATACCGGGTCCGCGCGCATGGACCTTTCCGAATTTGTCCAGTAGTGAGGTGAACACAGTTGCGTCATGTTCTTGCAACGGAAAGAGATCAACTGTATGCGGGGGCTCGATAAAACGCCCATCCTCTATATACACCAGTCCTCGGATGATTTTTTCAAAGAGGCGGTCAACGCTATTCTTTGGGATTAGCACTGCATCCTGTTGTTCGGGTGATCGGCCCCACTTTTCTCCAAAGCGTGGGTAGATCGCGTTCGATGGAATATCGCTGGCCTTCAAAAGGCGCTTTAGAACTTGCGTTCTTTTTGCCTCGCGTGCCCTTTTATCCTTTTCATTCTTGGCCAGTGCGGGATTCAAGCTGCGCAAGACTTTCGGCACGATACCAGCCGATTCTATTGTATGAGGATCAATGCACAGACCGATGAGGATCATCAGGTCTTGCTCGCGAACGCCATGCTCTTTATTGCAGGGTTCACATGCAGGAATCTTCCATTTCTCGATGTCGGTACCAGTGGTATCCGGGTACCAGCTTTCAGGAAACACATGATCCCATGTCCTCGGCAAGCGATCGCGGAGGCAATGAATACACTTCCCTGGTGGTGGCCGTCGCCGTCGCGTCATATTTTGCGAACCTAACCATTACTTGACAAGCAAGTTTGCCTTGATATCATGATATTATTCTGGATTTGAGGCAAGTTTGCCCGGTTCGAGTATCAAGGCAAAAGATCCCACTCCCCAATCTAGGGGATCTATCCGTGCAGAGTCAAGACTCAAAGATTAAGATTCTGGATCAGATCCGCTAGGTACTGCGCCTGCAGCATTACTCCATCCATACCGAACGAACCTACCTCGATTGGATCAAACGATATATTGCCTTCCATCGGATGAAGTCGCGCGACGATTTGGCGGAGGGAGAAAAGAAGATCGAATCCTTGGCATCTGAGGTTCTTCTCCGAAACGGTTTCGTGCCCTAACCGCGGGTCATCTTATGCAAGGAGGATTCAGCGCTGAATGGTCCTGCCCAGGTTCTGTTTGAGGAGCCGATCCATGAGTCGTCTCATAAATTCGTCCTTATTGATTGAGACTCCAATCTTGCAGTTGGGTTCTTTCGATTCGTCGATCACGGTGAAACCGCCGTCGATGACCCTTACATGAGCCGGGCGCGATTCATAAAGGTCCGGCCAGAGCGCCATGCCGACTGCCACGGCGTCAAATAGGATCGGCGTCTCGCTTCCCCAGAGCGCGTATAGCCCGCACAAGGCATTGGTCAGAGGGGATTGGCGCATCAAGAGCTTGATGCGTTGTTTCTCCTCCAGTGTCACAAAGGCAGTGATGTCCAGGCCGGCATAGGTGATCTCCGCACCCGAGTTCACAAATCGCTTGGCCGAAGCGACGTCTGCGCGAACGTTCCACTCCGCGGAAGGAATGGGATTGCTCCCATAGCCCAGGAAGAAAGAACCAAACATGGCGTACACCTGCTTCGCCAGGGTGAGAGCCTGGGGGTCTTTCTCGAGGAGATCTGCCAGGTTAGGCACCGGACCAACGGTGAAGAGAACGATCTCATGGGGATACTTGCGGAGCATTTGAAGAATGAACTCCGGGGCCGGTGTCGCCACAGGCTTGATCGCGGAAAAACCTTCGGCCCAAGAGAACTGGGGGCTGTAAGCTGCAATCTCCGTGTCCTGCCCCACGACGTTGGGAGTCTGACGGCCCACCGCAACGGGGATCTGGTCCAGACCAGTCTCATACAATATCCGGCAAGCTACCTGGGCGCGTTTCCCTGTGAGCCCGTGGTCCAGCGTGATCCCTAACACCTCGAATTGCGGGCTGGAGAGAAGCAGAGCCACGGCAAACGCGTCGTCGATGTCTCCACCGAGATCACAGTCCAGGATGACCTTTTGTCGAGCGCCGACCGCATCGAGGTTTAGGCTCGCCGATAAAGCGAGCACGACTGGTAAAATCTGGTGGAGAATATTTTGAAAGATATTCATAAGGAAAAGCCCCCAAAAGGAGTAGGTTCAGAACGGTTCTGCCCTTCCAGCCAGGAGGGGATCTTATAGCCGGACTTTCGCAACGGCAAGCCGGAATTGCGAATTCAGTTTGGATTCAACTACGGTGCTCATCCCCGCCGGGTGACTTTTCAGTACAACGTCCTGCCCAGACGGGTACGATATTCGTCGGCTAACTCGCTGCGCTCGCCGATGACACTGAAGATGGCGAGCATAGCTTTGCGTGGGTCTTCATCGCGGTATCGCTTGTTTTTGGCCACGATGGCCAGGAACTCCTCCAGTGCCTCCCGATATTCTCCTTTCGCCGCCAGGCAACAACCCAGTCCAAACCGCGCATCCAGGTCGTTGGGATCCTGAGCGAGTCGTTCGCGCCACACTGCTTCTCCACCGCCTTCCAAGCAGTCAGCCTGAAAGACCAAAACCTCTCTTAATCGAATGACCGATTCGTATTCGTCGGCCATCCCGGAAATAGCATCAAGGTGCGCCAGGGCCTGCTGGCTCCTTCCCGAACGGATCATTATCCTGGCCAGATTTAGATGGGCCGCGGAATGCCCAGGATCAAGCTGCAGCACCTCATTGAAGAGCAATTCCGCTTCTGACGGTTTTCCGTCTTGAAGCCGCCGTTGGGCCAGATCAAAGAGCCTGTCGGCTTGGGAGGGACAGTGTGGCTCAAGAAACTTACGAACTCCCGACTCTGGAATGACGCCCACGAATTGGTCCACCGCGCGGCCGTCCCGAAACAGCATCACGTTGGGAATTCCCTGGATCCCATATTCCATGGAGATTTGCGGATTCTCGTCTGTATTCAGTTTCGCCAGGATAAAGCTTCCGCGGTACTCTCCCGCAAGCTTCTCGAGGATGGGCCCCAGGCTTCTGCATGGGCTGCACCAGGGTGCCCAGAAGTCCACCAGCACCGGTACCGTCTTGGACCTTTCGAGCACCTCCCGCTCGAAGCTGGATTCATCTACGTTGACGATGTATTGAAGATCATTTTTCTCCATGGGCTCTCAACTCCTCCGTCGCCCTAAGTGTAACAGATTCCTGCCGGCTTTTTGGGGATCTCGCGCCTGACCCATTCCGGCCACAACAGAAAGGACGAGAGCTTACGGGCCAAGGGGTCCATTTGGATGAGGCTTCAGTGTGGTTTGAAAAAATCGTAAAACCACCTGCTCGTAAGTGGCGGGATCCTCGCGGTAGGCGCCCCCATGTTTGGCTCCCTCCACCAGAAGGAGCCGCTTTTGGGGAGAGCTGGCAATCTCAAATAGTGCCTTGGCAATTTCCGGGGGCATCCGCTGATCCGCCGTCCCTGCCACAAACAGGATCGGGCGGGGACCAATCTCACGCACGGTGTTGCGGAGGTCAAAATCCCCCATGCGGAATCCCAAACGATGGCTGGTGATGAAAAGAATAAGGTCTACGATAGGGAAGCGGGGGAGGTGCAGCAACAAGTGGGCATGGTGAACGATGGTGTCTTCGAAGGAGAGAAACGGGCTGTCGGCGATCACACAAGAGAATTCTGGGTTCCCGGCGAAAGCCAGCAACGAGGCGGTAGCACCCATGGAAACCCCCCACAAGGCGAAAGGTCCGTGCACATCCTTCCTGGATTTGAGGAAGTCCAGCGACGCCCGAACATCGTGGCTTTCGTAGTACCCTAATGAAGAAACCTTGCCACCGCTGACGCCGTGATGGCGCAGATCGAAGAGCAACCCGTTGTACCCCGCCTTGGACAGGAAGATGGCACGGGTCAGCATCTCCACCCTTGTCCGATTCAACCCATGAACCAGGATGACTGTCCCTCTGGGTCCAGAGGTTGCGACGGAAGGTGCAGAGCCTTTGACGTCAAGCGCCGGGACATACCAGCCGCGAATTTGGATGCCCGGCTCCGAGGAGAATTCCACATCTTCAAAGGGAACGCCAAAGCTGGCAGGAGTCTTGCCTGAATCCGGATCCGGAAAATGGTAACTTCCGTTGACGATCAGCCAGGATAAACCATAGGGAACCACCACCAGCAGGAAGAACACGACGAGAGACAAAAGAATCCAAAGCACGCGCTTCAGCCATTTCCGCCTTCGAGAATGCGACGCCATGGTCAAATCGATGAAGAGGGTTCAGGAGAGTGTAATCGCATCCGGTTCGTTTTTCCACGGAGAGGGGATGACAAACACCCCGCTACTCACGGCGGGCCTTGGCCAATTCCAATGCCTGGGTAGTGGTGTAGTACTTGGCGATCATGTTGGGCACCTCCCACGCCGGAAGGTTTCCTTGCGCCAGGTAAGATAGGAATTTCCCGGTGACCTGGCTGAAATGGGCCTCGTGGCCAACGTAGTAATGGTCGGGGATGGTCACATGCCAGAAGCTTCCGTCAGGTTCGACTGCCAGGCCAGGATATTGACCGGACAAAGCTTCGAGGGTCTCTTTTAACATCTTCCCGCAGAAATCGTGAGTGGTCCCCTGTGCCGGTTCCACGTAGAGTTCGGGGCGGTAGCGCTGTCTTTCGCCCTGTTGAATTATCACCCGACTGCGAGACCCGCTTATGACCGAGTAATGGGTGTCGCCATCTCCCGTCGTCGATCGGAAGTCCCAGATCACCGAAATCCTGGCATGAATACCCCGCAAGGTGAAGGTCATCTCGCCGTTGCAGTAATACGGGAGCCTCCCTTGATCGTTCAGTTGGGAGATGAGGTAATCAGGGAATCGGGGCAGGCGCGTTACCTGTTCAAACTGATGGACATCAAGGATTGTGGGCCAGCGTCGGGCATCTAACAGACGAATGTCCCTCCGGTAGTCAATGGCCTGCCCAGGAAAACACTCCCACATGACCAGATCCACCAGGTGGGTGGAGACGTCCGTAATTCCGTCCCCCTGCTGATTGACGTCCAAGTACCACGGCGGGCGGCGAAGCGGAGTCCCAGCGACGGTCTTAAAAAGATAATGGACACTTTCCTTGGTCACTGCAGGATCTTTCGGAGAACCTGCCTGCAATTCCCCGAAAAGAGAAGGCCTGTTAACCAATTCCTTCTGCAGCAGAGTGGTGATTTCATGCCGCTCGGTCATCACGTCATAGAGCAAGACTCCTTTTCGGGATGCCGATTCAAAGGCAGAGCAGAGTAACTTCCACCCCTCTGCATCAATACACATCGGCTTGTCTGACAGGACATGGACTCCTCCATCCACCGCAGCCTTGATGTAGCTCGTCTTCTTGCGGTTGTTGCCTGCCGTCACCATGACGTTGCCCGGTTTCTCCCGAAGCAGGGCTTCCAGATAGTCATCTCCGGAGTAGATAACCCCTTCCCAGTGGGTGGGATTCTCAGAACGAGTGTTGAAACTTTCGATCCGTTTCAAATGCTCCTCCAGGTCAGGCCCCGGGGGAGCGTAGATAAAAACCTTGGCCGAGACCTGTGGAATCATGGTTTTCTGGACCAACGCAGCATGAAAGTGGCCTGGATCCAAGGTCATCAGCCGGACATCACTTCTGCCCTGGTCATTAGTTTCACAACTGTCTTTTTCAAGCGTGGGCATTGAAGCATCCTCCCAAAGAGTTACAATTCAATTCGGCGACAGGCCAAAGTATAACCCAAACCGGTTGAACCGCAGGAGACTTCGTGGATGCAAAAGCGTATCCGAAAAAAATCTCTCTCTGAACTGGACCTCAGCACCATTGCCCAGCTTCGTCTTACCGATAAGGAAACGGTTCTGCTGGAGAAGGGAATTGGACTGTTCAACGCCGGTCGATTCTGGGAGGCACATGAAGCCTGGGAGGAAATCTGGCAGAACCATCCAGAGGATGGCCGATTTTTCATTCAAGGATTAATTCAATTGGCGGCGGCCTTTCACCAATTTCACCGCCAGATCTATCGCGGGTTCACCATCCACCTGGAAAGAGCTGAGGCAAGACTGGTTCTATTTCCTGAACGATTCCTGGGTATCGATGTCAAAGACCTCCTGGCTCAGATTCGACTTGCCCTGAGAGAAGTGGGCCTTCAGAAGAGGGCAGATTCGCCTGAGTACTCAAGAATCTGCCTCCCGTCTATTCGTTGACACTCGTTGGAGTGGCACCTATACTCTTGAATTCGAGAGTTTTGTAAAAAGGGTTCTAATTTGAGATTCCTCGGTCTGGATGTGGGTGCGGTAAGAATCGGTGTAGCCATGAGCGATGAGACCGGGCTGATTGCCCAGGGCCTCACAACGCTCGAGCGGGTGAGTTGGAAGAAGGACCTCGGAAAGATCCTTGATTTGATTCAGTCTCACCAAATCGGAATGGTGGTAGTGGGGAATCCGCTCAATCTGGACGGCTCAACGGGGCGTCAGACCGACGTAATCCAGAACTTCGTGTCACGGTTGAATGAAGTTTCCCCGGTCGAGGTGACACTCTGGGATGAGCGTCTCTCTTCAGTTTCTGCCGAGAGGGTGCTTATCGAGGGAGGCATACACCGGGGGAAGCGCAAACCCTTCATCGACAAGCTGGCTGCCGTCATTTTTCTTCAGAACTTCCTGGATCGACGCAATCGATATCAGTCCGAGCATCAAAGGGATTCAGGGTAAGGGAGCCGGGCAGACTTGCGAAAGTCAATCAAAGCCGCCATTGGCCTGGTTCTCTTGCTTGGCCTTTCCACAGCCGGGGCCATTGTCCTGCTCTGGGAAACTCCCTTCAAGAGTTATAGTAGCGGGGAGAAATTCGTCTTGATACCCCGAGGAGCTTCCTCTCTGGCAATATCCCGGCAGTTGGCACGCGAAGGCATTGTTCGGCACTGGGTTCTCTTCCTCGGTTACGTGAAGACCCTGCAGAGGGCACACCCTCTGCAGGCCGGAGAATACCGGTTTACAGAGCCCCTGACCGTTCCTCAGGTAGCTGAGAAACTTGTCCGGGGTATGGTCTATTATCATGAAGTCACGATTCCGGAGGGTTTCTCGGTTTTTGACATTGCGGATCTCCTGAGTCAATTAGGTTTGGCCACAGCGGATTCGTTTCGGTCTGCTTCCGGAAACCCACGTTTCATTCATGATATGGTTCCCGAGGCCCGCAGTCTGGAGGGCTTCCTCTTCCCCGACACCTATCGGTTTCCGCGCGGTGTCACGGCAGAGGAGATCACCCGAAAGATGGTGGACCAATTCCGACAGGTGGTCGCACATAGCATTGCGTCAGAATTGAAGAACAGCCCCCTGAGCCTCCAGGAGTTGGTTACGCTGGCCTCACTGATCGAGAAAGAGACCGGCATTGACGAGGAGCGAGAACTGGTTTCGTCAGTCTTCCATAACCGTTTGAATCATCATATGCCGCTGCAGTCTGATCCCACTGTGATCTATGCGGCGAAGCTGCGGGGAACCTACCGGGGAGAGATTCTTCAGAAAGATCTGGACCAGCCCTCCCCGTACAACACTTACCTGCACGCCGGTCTCCCCCCCGGACCCATCGCCAATCCGGGCCTCCGCTCGATTCTGGCGGCACTGAAGTCTGCATCTACCAATTATCTTTACTTTGTCAGCACCGGCCAGAGCCGTCATGTCTTTTCTGCCACTCTGGAACAACACAGCCGGGCAGTGGCGATTTATCGACGGGAACTGAAAAAGTCAGCGCCACACAGGCCTGGAAAGTTGTAAGGAGAACAACCCAGCACATGAAAAAGCTGTTGACGTCAATTCTGGCTCTAACACTTTTGGTCACTGATTGGGTGCTGGCCCAGGGGCTACCAGCCGTAACGGAGACCAGGCTGGATAACGGTCTTAAGGTGCTAATGATGGAAACTCCAAATACCGGTGCCATTTCAGTTGGCTGCTGGTATCGAGCGGGCTCGAAAGACGAACCACTGGGTTCCACTGGAATCTCCCACTGGGTGGAACACATGACCTTCCAGGGAACCCAGAACCTGTCCGGCACCCGATTTCGCCAGGTCATTGCGGAGGCCGGCGGAGTGCCGAATGGTTATACCTTTTTGGATCAAACGGGCTATTTCACCACAGTCGCCAATACGACATTGGAGCCCCTTTTGCTTGTAGAGTCTGAAAGGATGACATCCTGTCTGATGGACCCGGCAGAGGCCGACCGCCAGCGTCAAGGGCTTGTCGCTGACATCCAGCATTCGGCGGCGAATCCCCGGAACCTGCTTGACGTGGACGTGACAGCGGCTGCCTTGAAGATCCACCCTTATCGATGGCCCACTATCGGATGGTCTCGAGACCTGGAAAAGGCTGCGCCTGAGCTCCTCCAGGAATTTTACCGCCAGTTTTATGCTCCCAATAATGCCGTCCTCGTGCTGGTGGGGGACTTCCAGTCCCAGAAAGCCCTTGACCTGGTGAAGAAGTACTTCGCACGAATCGCCCGCAAGCTCGACCCTCCCCGCATTCTGAGCACGGAACCCGCACAGGAGGGTGAGCGCCGCTTGAAGATTATCCGGGAAGGAGAATCCAATTACCTCGAAATCGCCTATCACGCTTCGGACATTCTCAACGACGAGTTTTATGCACTGCTGATTCTGGACTCCGCGCTTAATGGGGTTCAGGGGATGAACATCTGGACCTCACCGTCGCTTCGTCCAGCCAGCAGGTCTTCCCGGTTGTACAAGGCACTGGTAGAAAAGAAGCTCGCTGTTCGTGTCGACTCGGCGCTGTTCCTGATCCAACAGCCGTATCTCTATAAGTTTATGCTCAAGCTACCGGACGCTTTTCAGTATCAGCCTGCCGAGGAGGCGGTTTTTGAGGAATTGGAAAGACTAAAGAACCAGGGCCTGAAGGATCATGAGTTGGCCAAGGCTTGGAATCAGCTGATTTCACGATCTTACTTGGAACAGGACTCTCTGGGCAAACTGGCACACCAGTTGGGGTTTTTCGAATCTATGGCCAGTTATAAAGTGCTGAGCAGCCTGGAGGAAAAGATCAATCGGATTACTAACGATGATCTGCGCCGTTTAGCCATCAAGGTCTTTGCCGAAGATTCGAGGACTGTGGGGTGGTACCTCCCGGTGAAGAAGCCGCAGAAAATCGAAGTCGAAAAACTGTCCTCGGCAGTCGCCCCGGTGTGGACACTGGCCAGTTTGAGGCCGGCATTCCAGAATTTGAAGGGTCCGAAGAAGGGGGGCAAAGACGGTGCGGCTTCTCCAGGAACCGTGCGGAATCCCCAGGTCTTAGTCGGTCCTCTGAAGGACTCGGTTGGGGATGTCTTCGCGGGAATCCCCCATCCACAGATCTCAATTCAACCCCTGAGCAAGACCCTTTCCAACGGCCTTGCGATAATCGTAGCGGAGAACCGGGTGAGCCCGACGCTCACCATCAAGGCCTCCATGAGAGCCGGCTCTCTGCGAGATCGTGACGAGACTGCCGGGCTTGCCAATTTTGTCGGGCGAATGCTGGAAAGGGGCAGCAAGTCGAAGAACGTCACCCAGGTAGCTGAGGGTTTCGACTTCTTGGGCGCTGATCTTAGTGTTGACACGGATTACTTGACTTCGACTCTCACGGTCAACGGATTGAGCCGGGATACGAACTCATTGATACAGCAGCTCTCGGACCTGCTTCAGTCCCCTGCATTTCCTCCATCCGAAATGGAAAAGGTTCGGGCGGAGATCCTGTCTGAACTGCGGGAGGAAGCCGGGGACGCACAGGTCCTGGCCGAAGAAACTCTGCGGGGAAAGATCTACCCCTCTCAACATGCTTTCGGACGAAACATCAAAGGGTTTCCCAAGGCGGTCGAATTGTTCAAGGCGTCGGACCTGACCGACTTTTATAAGCGTTATTACCGACCGGATTCTCTGGTCATCAGCATCGCGGGTGCGGTGAACCCGCAGGATGTCCTGCAGGTCGTCGAAGAGCGGTTCGGAAAATGGACCGTGACGGGAACCCGCGAGTCCTTTTCCATACCGTCGGCATCTCCGGGTCTCGGAAAAGGGCAGCACCTGTTAAACCGGAACTTGGGGCCAGATTGCGAGATTGCCCTGGGTTTCCCGGGAATTTCCAGGACCAATTCCGATTACTTCACCATGCTGGTGATTGACCAGATCCTGGGAGACTCCCAATCCGACGGCCGGCTGGGGCGGAGGCTGCTCGGCCGTGAGAATCTTGCCGCCCAGGTATTTACTTCTATGGATGCCAGCATCAGCGAGGGGCCCTGGAGTATCCATGTCCGAACAGTCCCAGGACAGGTCGATCGGGTGCTGGAAGCGATCCGCGAGGAAATCGGCAGAATTCAAAGCGGCGGAGTATCGGACCTGGAATTGACCTCCGCTAAGCGTCAGCTGATTAACCTGCTCCCCACCCGATTGGAAGGCAATTCAGGCATTGCGACCCAGTTGCTGGAAATTCAATTGTTTGAACTGGGTGAGAATTATTTGAGCTGGTATGCCGGTATGATTGAGGGGGTCACGCTGGAGCGGATCAAGAGTTGCCTGCAGACCCGGTTGCCGTTGGACCAGGCGGCAGTGGTGATTGTGGGTCCATATCCTCCGAAATGACCGGCACAGGCCGCCCGACTTGATTTCAATCTCCGATGAGACTCCACCGATATTTGATTTCCGCGCTTCCCTTCCTGCTTGGCTTGGGGCTCTTTGTGGTTCTCCTCCAAAGAACCGGAATCGGCGCAATCGTGACGGGTTTTCGGCTAGTGGGAAGTGGTCTGATTCTGCTAGCGGTGACCTGTGGGTTGCGCTACTGGCTGAGAACCGTAGTTTGGTATTTCTCCATCGAACCCAGCCAGAGAGAGCTGGGGCTGTTCCAACTCTTCAAGATCCGCTTGGCTGGTGAGACCTTTGGCGAATTGATGTTTGCCGGGCTGTTAATGGGCGAATCCGCCAAAGCTCTGGCAGCTTCCCGCTGGCTTCCCAGGATTAGCGCATTCTCCTCCCTTTTTATTGAGAACCTCTTGTTTGGATTGTCAGTTGTAGTGTTTCTGGCCAGCGGCGTGGTGATATTGCTCTCTTCCACTGTTTTTCCCGCACGCGTCCTTGCTTTGGCGCTGACCTTGACCGTGCCCTTGGCCCTGAGCGCGCTTTTTTTGTTTCTGCTCTTGCATTACCGGTGGCGCCTGCTGGGACCGCTTCTGGACTTTCTAGAGAACAAACCAATGATTTGGGGCGGATTGAAACCTCTCGCCTCCCAGATCCGCAATTTTGAGGACACTGTCCACGCCTTTTATCGCGACCATCAAAGCCTGTTCTTTCTCCTCCTGGGCCTGGAATTTACTACACATCTTGTCGGAGTGCTTGAAGCCTACTGGACTCTCCATTGGATCCAAGGACACGGCGCCTGGTTGGCATCCTTCCTGGTGGAATCGGCCAACCGGCTTATCAATTCGTTCTTCTCGATCATTCCTTTGCGCATCGGCGTCGACGAGGGCGCAATGGTCGTCGTGCTCAAAGCTATCGGTTACCCGGGCTCGATCGGAGTTTCCCTGGCCCTTGTTCGCAAGGCACGATTGTTGGTCTGGATGGTCCCGGGGTTGTTTCTGATTTGGAAGTACTCGCTTCTGGCAAGTGACCGGCCTCTCAGGTCATGAGCACTCTTGCGGTATAGCCTCCCTTTACTATCCTCCATTTCTCATCGGCCAGCGCCGCCTGCGGGCAGGTAGCCTCCAGCGCTTATAGGAGGGGGATCTTCGCCATTCGAATTCTACTGGGATATCCACGTAGAGGTAGCGACTGAATACCCGGTAGGGCGCAGAAGATCGATTTGGATCTTGCGGGGATTTCTCTCCTTGAAAGCCAAATCCAGAGTGATCTGCGAGCCCGGCTGCAGGGCAGGGCAATCCATGAAATTTTGCTCCATGGGCAAATCCTCGTACCCGAAGACGATCCAGCGCAGGCGATAGCCTTTCAGCCGGTAAGCCGGCAGAATTCGGCGGCTGACAATTTGGAGCCTGAGCCGACCTGCGTCCATTTCCGCCTCCATTCGCTCAATTGGGCTGGACTCCTGGCGCAAGGCGTCAAAGGACGGTTTGCGATTTCCGTACAGATCCACCACACCGTGCACCCGTTGCTTCAATGTACCGATGCCCTTATCTCCGATGTGGGTCCGGTAATCGTTATAACAAAAGAAAATTACTCCTCCGACGAAGTCAA
>JBGPHY010000081.1:0-13342 GCA_041484625.1 Terriglobia bacterium
CCTGGGGCCATCGACAGGGCCTGAAGTACATTGAGTGTGGTGCCATCGACGGCGTGAGTTGGATACATGGTCTCGGTTATCAGCCCCACATCGCGTTGTGGCAAGACCCTCTGCAAATGCGGAAAAAAATGGAAGCTCTCGGCATTCGGTTTTCGCAGATCGACGCTGCATTTCCTCTGTCATTGCCGGAAGGAGCCACATTGGGCGTCGAATATGTGCTGCGTACGATCCGCTGGGCGAAACTTACCGGCTGTCCCCGCGTGGATACGACCGACGATCGCTTCAAGCCCGCAGGCATGAGCGAGCGCGAGGCCATGGAGATGATGCGTGGCCTCTATCGGCAGATTGTGCGCGTTGCCGAACCGTATGAGATCGTCATCAACATCGAGCCCCACGGGTATTTCACCACCAAACCCGATTTCATGGCCGAGATGCTCGATTTCGTCGATTCCCCCTTCCTGCGGATGAACATGGACACCGGCAATACCTTCATTGCCGGCCAGGACCCGGTTGCTTTCCTGGAACGATTCATGTCGAGCGTGAGCCATGTCCACGTCAAGGATGTCAGCGAGAGCCTGGCGGCTTCGGCGCGAGGTGAATTGACGGGGATTGCTGTAAGCCACAGTGCGTTGGGCGACGGCAGCAACGCAGCCAACATTGTGCATTGCATCGAAAAGCTTGTCGCCGCGGGTTACGACGGAGTTCTAAGCATCGAATGCGAAGGTCAGGGAGGACCGATGATCGAGAAGAGCCTGGACTGGCTGCGCGGCGTCGTCGCGACTGCCACCTCCACTTCTATGCCAGCAAGAGTTAAGGAGAGACTATGAGCTGCAGAGCAATTGCCCTTTTGTTCCTGTTGGTTTCGGCTAATGGGCTGGCACATGCCGGGGGCCGGTTGAAGGTGTTGATCCTCACGGGTGAGAGCGACACGCTCTATCATGACTGGAGAGTATCGACGCCCTTTCTCAGGAATCTCCTGGAGCAGACCGGCCGTTTCGAAGTCAAGGTGCTGGAACAGGTCCCCGGTATCGGGCCGGCCACACTTCAGCCCTTTGATGTCTTGATTCTCAACTACAACGGACCACGCTGGGGTCCCCCGGCCGAAAAGGTTGTGGAGGAATTCGTCCGCAGCGGCAAAGGAATGATCTCATTCCACGGTGTCACCTATGGGCCCTTTTATGGAATGGAGTTCGACCGGAATACAGAGAAGTGGAGGCCTCCTGCACTAGGACAGGCAGGCTGGGCTGCTTACCCTTCGCTCATCGGGGCGCGTTGGGAACCCTCGAAGATTGGACACGGTGCCCGCCATGTCTTCCCCGTAAAATGGATCGACCAACAACATCCGATCAGCCGCGGTTTGCCTCCTACCTTTCTCGCCAATGACGAGCTTTACCACCGGCTGGAGCTGCTTCCCAACACAACGGTTTTGGCCACGGCATTCAGCGATCCGGCAACGGGAGGAACGGGACACAATGAACCGATGGTCTGGACGGCCAGCTTGGGCAGTGGCCGAACCGTTCACATCACGCTGGGCCACGACCTTTCAGCCATGTCCCAGCCTGGTTTTGAGACCGCATTTGCACGCGGAACGGAATGGGCGGCCACAGGGCAGGTGACGTTGCCGGCCAGCGGCACGGCATCCGCAGTATCCAGGAACCCGGTACGGGTGCTGGTTGTCACGGGAGGACATGACTATCCTGTGTCCTTCTACACCCTGTTCGAAGGACAAGATGACATTTCCTGGTCGCACGCCGTTACTCCCAAAGAGGCGTTTACTCCTGATTTGGCCAAGCGTTTCGATGTCATCGTCCTGCACGATATGGGGGAAGACCTCGAGCCCGCTGCACGGGAGAACCTTCGCGCTTTTGTCGAGGCCGGCAAGGGGATCGTTTCGATCCATCATTCCATTGTCGACTACACGGCGTGGCCGTGGTGGCACGAGGAAGTCATCGGGGGCAAATATTTCACTAAGGAACAGCCCGGCCATCCTGTGTCGGCTTATCATGAAGGCGTTGAACTTGTCGCCAATTTGACCCAAGCCGGCGCATCCCACCCGGTGACTCGCGGAGTCGGTCCCCTGGTCGTGGAGGACGAGGCCTATCGCGGTATGTGGCACTCGCCGAAGATAAACGTCCTGATGGAAACCAGTTCCCCGCGGAACGACAGACCGGTGGTTTATCTCGGCCCCCACCCAAAAGCACGAGTCATTTACATTCAGTTGGGTCACAGCGACTCGACGATGCATTACCCGGGATACCGCCGTCTTGTGCGGAATGCGATGCTGTGGAGCGCCGGCAAGCTGCACTAATTAATGCAATTGATTCATTTCCCGATCCTCCTTTCCCCCCTTTTTGACCCGGCGAAACCTCTGGGCTCTCCGGGTCAAAAAGGAGGCTCAAATAAAATGAGAAACCGGCAACCCATCTGCCATTTTGCCGGTTTGCTTTTGCCCTCATTCATCTCAACGCAAGGAGACTCACAGCATGAAAGGCACTCATGAAGCTCAGAACTTGGCCTCGCGTCGAAAATTCCTGAAGACTTCGGGCGTGGCTATTCCATCCGCCGCTTTGGCCTGCCAGTCCATCCCGCACGTGTTTGCCGCCGGCTCTGACACCATCCGAGTTGGCGTCATCGGTTGCGGAAACCGCGGCCCGGATGCGGCGCGCAACGCCATGAACGCCGACAAGGGAGTTCGGCTAGTCGCCATGGCCGACATCCTCATGGAGCGCATCCAGGAAGCGCGTGAGATGCTGAAACAGAAGAAACCCGGGCAGGTCGCTGTAGATGACGATCACTGCTTCACGGGCTTTGATGGCTACAAGAAACTCATCGAGTGCGTGGACGTAGTCCTGATCGCCAACGCGGCCAAATTCCATCCACTGCACATGACCGCCGCCATCGAAGCAGGCAAGCACGTCTTTGTGGAAAAGCCGCATGCCATCGATCCGGCGGGGATTAAGGTGGTTCGCGCCGCCTGCGAACTGGCGAAGCAGAAAAGACTCTGCGTGATGTCCGGCCTGCACAGCCGCTATCATCCCGGTTACCAGGAAACCATCAAGCGCGTTCAAGGCGGGGCCATCGGCGAGATTGTTGCGATTGAAGAAAACTTTCTTCGTCCGCCCTACGTGCTTTACCCTCGGAAACCCGGCCTGACGGAAGTCGAATGGCAGGCTAGCAACCAGTACCATTTCCATTGGCTCTGTGGAGACGACGTACCCCAGTCGCTGGTGCACAATGTGGATCGAGCGAGTTGGGCCATGGGGAATCAGGCGCCCATCAAGGCGCATGGAATGGGCGGACGCTCGACCCTGCATGGCGAGATTTACGGCAGTGTCTTTGACCATCACAGCGTGGTCTACGAGTTCGCCCACGGCGTCCGAATGTACGCATTCTGCCGAACCATCCCGGAATGCTACAACGAGGTTTCCAGCATACTCCTGGGTACCAGGGGGCGCGCGAATGTGGTTCAATGCCGCATCGAAGGCGAAACCAACTGGCTGTACGACGGTTCCAGAGACAAGAATGATGCCTACGATCTCGAGCACATGGAGTTGTTCAAAGCGATCCGCTCCGGCCAGCTCATCTACAACGGCGACTACATGGCCCGTAGCACGCTGATCGCGCTCATGGGCCAGTTCAGCTGCTACACAGGCAAGGAGGTCACTTGGGAGCAAATCACGACCTCTGACTTCTGCTATGCCCCGAAGCCTGAAAATTGCCGCTCCGATTCGGAAACGCCGGTCAACCCCGACCGCGATGGCATTTACCCGGTCTTCATCCCGGGCGTGACAAAACTGCTCTAAAGGGAACAAAGGGCATTATGAAATCAACGGTTCTAAGCACCATGGTTGTCTTGGTAGCGGCGTTCTTGCTTGCCGGTTCTCTTTCTTCCGCGGATTTGAAATTCGTCCACCATTTTATTGACCGAAGCCTACCAACCGAACCGGGTGGGGACGGGAACTACGGCCTGACTGCTCTGGCGGACATTGACCAGGATGGGGATCTCGACTTTATCTTGGGCGGCAGAGCACCGAGTCCGGAACGCCTCTACTGGTACGAGTTTCAGAGGCCCGGTCATTGGGTTCGTCACGTGGTCGGGATCGATTATCGCTCTGATGTCGGGCTGGCAGCTTTTGATGTCGACCGGAATGGATGGATCGCTCATGAGAATATTCCGTTCGGCCGCACGGGTCCTTATGGCATTTGCCTCCGTACCGTAGTCGCCGATCTCGATGGAGACGAAAAAAAGGAAATCGTCATGGCAGACGCGGACATCGAGGACTCCCGGGTGGTCATCCTTCGCAATGAAGACGGCAAGGGAGGCCGATGGTCGAAGGTCGAATTGCTGCGCAGCTTCACTTACGGATCGTTACATTCCCTGGCCGTGGCGGACCTGGACGGAGATGGCCGCCCCGAGATCATCGTCAACGAGCAGGAAGAACTGCTCCCCGAGGGAAGAGAGAATCCGCGTTGGGTGGTCTGGCGAAACCAGGGCCAGGGGCGTTTTTCCGAGCACATCCTGCTGGATCAGAGACTGGGGGGACATGAATTGCAGGTGGGCGATGTAGACGGGGATGGCGATATCGACATCTGTTCGAAGCTGTGGGATGTCAAACCCTGGAACGGCGCTGGCGGCTCAATGCATGTGGATTTCATGGAGAATTTGTTGAAGACCCGCAGCATACGAAAATGAACACTTATTGGACTGACAATGCCAATGCAGATCATTTTTCAAGCGCTGACCCTCACGACCGACCTTCACGATTCTCTGATCGGCAACCTTATGAAATCCTGGAGAGGGGTTGGATCTTGCGGGGTTGGCTAAGGTGATAGAAGCACAACTCAACTGCCTTCGTTCCGCACGGTGTAGAATCCAGAAAAACGAGATCTGACTTTCTCGCCACATCTGGGCGCCGCTCAGCTCTATTGCGTTGGGGTGCAAGAAAACCTCGGGAAGCGGGAGTTGACATGTTCTTGTTCGCTGGCTAGTATTCCTTGACAACTATGCCGATAGCCCGAAACACAGTTGATGTCTCGAAGTTTAACCAGGCAGCCCATCTGCCATTCGAGTTGAGGTCCCAGGACTTCCAAATGGCAATGCAGGACGCTTACGATTTCTTCTATGACGTCAACGCCCACCTCACACGCAAGGGATTGCAGCGCCTTGACGATATGTTACGCCCTGCGATCATGTCCGGTGTCCTGTCCGACATGCTCACGGCCAGTCTTGCCAAGCATTCGCGGGTTTTGAAGGAGAACGAGTACTTCAATGGCCATCCCGACTTGATTGTGCAAGGGGTTTACCCGGGGAACGCCGTCAAAGCCGGCACAGAAGGAGTTGAAGTCAAGACGACCCGGAAGGCAGGAGGTGCGGTCGATACACATGGCGCAAGACAGCAGTGGATGTGCGTCTTCGTGTACGAGATCGACATGGAGTCAGAACCGGCGGTTGACCGCCGCCCCATGACTTTCACGGAAGTCTATCTTGGGCACGTGGAGAAAGCAGACTTCAGGAAGAATCCCCGTGGCGAACTTGGCACGCGAACGGCAACACTTCATTAAGAACGGTATTCAGAAACTCAGAGAGTGCTGGATATACCGTCTTTAGTGCTGTCCGTTTAGAGCAAACCGGATGAGTTTCGGAATTGCCTTGCAGGCTACCTCGAAATAGTGCTCATCCTTTTCAACCCCTATGCTTGCGTATCCCAGCGCCTCGGCTGCTGCCAGTGTCGACCCTGTCCCAGCGAAAGGATCTAGAACCACGCCATTCCCCAATGGCAGGACAGCACGGACAAGCTGCCGCAGGAACGCTTGCGGTTTCAGACTAGGATGAGGAGCTAGGTCACGTTCCGTCCTCCGGGTTGGGGCCGACGCAATGACATCCCCAAAGGGTTTTTCCGCACAGGGTCGGCGGAATCCACCAGTCCCCCACTTTCTCAGATTGTCCTGCATCCTGCCTTCAATCGGCTTGCGGTACACAAGCCACGGTTCCCACATCGAACGCGGCATCACACTCACATCTGGAAATTCCTTGTGCGCCGCTTTAGGCCGATCACCACCACGCATCGTCATGGTCAAACGGATTATCTCGCCTCGCCGCTCGAGCCCAGCGTCGGCTAAAGCCCCGGATACGATGTAAGAGACCAGCGGGTTTGAAGCGACCACAATCTGAGCGCCGGGGACCAACTTCGGCATCAGTAGTTTTGCCAAGACGAAGAAGAATGTCCTGACATACTCAAGTTGCTCCTGTGTCAGTGTGGTGAAACGAGGCAGCGGAGACCTCACGTGTCCATCGAACGACGGAGGGATGCGCCATACACCGCCTTTTCCCTTCCGCAACTTAGCCTGCTGTTCCGGCGAGTACTCATGCAATCCGTATGGTGGGTCTGTCACGACCGCATGAATAGTGTTATCGTTCTGCTGTTCAAGCCAGTCAAAGCAGTCAGCATGGAAAAGCGTTGCCCCTCCGAAGTGGACTGGCTCATGCCATCTCTGCGTTTCAGCGAATTCCCTCTGAATCCCTCCGGAAACCGCCGCTTGCACGGTGTAGAAGCCACGGCCCTCCCGCACGAACATCTCCGGTGTGTTCAACCGGAGATACGAGCGGATCGACGACATTGGCGTGGGGCCCATGACATGGGCAACGCGACCCTCTATCTCCTTGACCGAGAGCGGCCGAGAAGCTAAAGACATGACTTGAAGAATGGCATCACGAACACGTCCCGGTGCGAATCTGGTCTGCTGTTCTTTCATGAGACAGAGCGTAGACGTCAGGACGTCTTTTGTCAAGTACTTTCTTCTAACAAGAAGAAAAGCACCCCAACAACCGAATCTAGGTAGTCTGGCCTCCGCGCTGCTCGCCACCGTCGCGCCTCATGTGGAGCGCTTATCGGCGCGGTGGACTTGTCAGTCCGCTGGCGGATCCCATCCTTGGAGGAAACAGAGTGTCAGCCCTTTAATGATTATTGCGCCACCCGGCGATTGCCGAAATTCGGTCATGAAGGAGGAGTCATGATCTTTCATGTTCCTCTTGAGCGTGCAGAGGACGGGTGGATTGTGGCCGAATGCCCTGCATTGCCCGGATGGGTTTCTCAAGGTAAGAATGAAGAGGAAGCCTTAGTAAACATCAAGAAAGCCGTTACAGCCTGGTTGTGGGCAGAGGATCAAAAAGCCGTATCCAACCTGCCGGGGGCCAAGGGCAACAACCTATCATGGTGGTTGTCTGATGGGAAGGCTTGGGAACATTTCCGGCAAGGAGGCTGTTAAAGCCTTTGAAAGAACTGGATGGCAACTAAAGCACTCTGGCACTGTCCACCCCTGTCCATCCTGCTGTCCGTCTCTGACCATTAGTCTTCAGACGCTTTGACGAGTTTCAGGAGAGCTTCATCCAGGCGGGCCAATTCCCGATTTGCTTTGATGGCTTTAGACTCCGTCAGCAACCGCCGTGCCTCGAGAAATCCCGACAGGTTTCTTAAGGCCGTCATCAGTAATATCGCCCTGGCCGCATCAATACCGATCAATCCGCGACAACTCTGTACGACGAATTCCTCTAAATGGGCGCTGAGCAGCAATTCAATCGCGTTGTTGGTTTCATTTTCTAAATCATCTATCCAGTTGAGAAACTCCACGTAAAACAAACCGTCAACCAAGGGCAGTAGCGCTGCCCCGGCGGAATCCTGCTGGAATCCCCAGAGTTCGGCAAAGCGCAAGACAATCCAGAGCGGCTTTATATCCAAATGAGCCCATTGCGGGAAGCTCACCAATGGCTCATTAAAGCGAGTGCGAGATTTCTTTTTTCCCCGCGAGTCCGTCTCGTCATCCCAATCGCCTTTGGGCTTCCGTTGAGAGGGGATTAAACCAAGATGGTCCCTTTCCCAGGCTGGTTCCGCGGCTCGCCCCCAAAGAATATCGAGAGCAACCATTAGATACTTCGGAACGAAGTACCGCCGCAACCCTTTGCCAATCTGGTTGAGCAGTTCCGGCGTGGGAGTTCCAGCATGCGAAGGATTTAACCGGAACAACCCCATCCTCAATTGAATGATTTCAGTGGCCCGCTCTGATTCCACCCAATGCATCAACTCTTTGTCGCTCTTGGTGATCGGCCAAAAGTGCTCAAGCAGGTGCAGAGCAATCTGAGGCTTTCCGGCGGCTAGCAGGTAATTCTTGAGATGCGAAAGCCCATCGGCATCATAGGATTCCAGGTCGAGACGGCAATAGTTCTCGGCAACCTCACTCAGCATATCTGGATCCCGCCGGAAAAAGACCTCTGCTGCCGCCCAGTGGAGATAAGAGGCGCCCGTTTGTTTGGAGAGTGGCAGTCTTTGAGAGATGCGGCGATACATGCCGTTGAACTCCTCAAATCGAAGCCTGTCCAATTGGTGCAGGAGTTCATTCCACTCAACTTCTTCTGGCATTTCCGCCAGTGCTTCTTCCACTGTGGTATTGACCTTTTCAATCGGCAGCGGGTTCCTGGCAGCAAACAAAGCGTCAACACGTTCTTCCAGCGGAGGAACAGCCGCTTGCCAACGGCTGCACGCCAACCAAATTTCCGCCAGACTGGAGTTGGGTCCTAGACGAGGGTGGGCCGTCATGCACTTCTTGTACTTTACGGACTGTCCGCTGGGACAGAGGGCGTTTCTGCCGATTTCGTGATGTATGGACATATCGCGTTGGAGGTATTTCGATGGCCGTCGAGTGAGATGGCAGTGCTTTGGACCTGCACCATTCGCAAACCTACGGCATTATTCACCCCTGGGCCAAAGAAAACAAGTCCAAGCTCAGAGAGGGTGCGATTATAAGGGGCGGAAAGATGGAGGTCAGGGAGACTGTTGTTAGAATCAGGCCTGAATGACTAAAAGAGCTTAGTCCAAGGCAAACGGGTAATGGCGCTCACCAGGGACTGCAGGCCCAAGGACGGCGGTCCCATCACTAACGTGCCCCCTTGGCAGAGATCCAATCTTTCCAACTGGAAACTCACGACGAGGCCCCCACGGTGCGACTAGAAGCCGATCATCGCAGCTTTTGGCGCTGCGGACTGAAAGCGGCTTCCCAGTCGGGCGTACAGGACCAACTGGTTCGGGGCTGTACCTTTGCTCCGGGTCAGCATGCGGAAAGTAAGGGTTCGAATTGGGATTTCAGACGACCAAGCGATATCAAGCGTGCCCCCCCTTCATCTACAATTTCGGTGCAATGGCCAACCGCTCTTAGGTCGGACCCCCACCTCCTCGTCACTTCCATGGAGACGACATTCCCCTGGTGTTTCCTGCGAGTGTGGCTAAGTTCCTCGACGTTGACAAAAAGGAGGGGCTCGACAGAGAAGTCGGGCCCCTGTCGGCTTATATTCGGTTTAAGCTCCCGTGCCCTGAGCCGAACGCGCGGCCGGCTGGATGTTCTGGTTTACATGGAATAGATTGGCCGGATCGTACTTGTCTTTGATGGTCACCAAACGGTCGTAGTTGTCGCGGTAAGTGGCCTGGACGCGCTCCTGTCCCTCGTCCATCATGAAATTCACATAGGCGCCGCCCGCCGAGTGGGGATGCAGCTCCTCAAAATAACTTTTCACCCAGGGAACAGCGTGTTCCATCTTGGCCGGGTCCGGGTCCACTGCAACAATCACTTCGGCGAATGTGGAGTCCCGGTAGCTGAAGGCCGTGTCGTTCTTGCCGACGCGGTGGACTGCCCCGTTAATCGGGTATAGGTGCATGGTGGAATGCATGGTGGGAAGTTGGTTGCCGTGTTTGATATGCAGATCGATGGCCTCGTCGCTCAATTTGTTGACAAAGTCGGCTCTCCAATACCATTGCAGCCCCGGGGGATAAACAGCATCGAACATGCTTTGAAGTGCCGGCTGCGGTAAGGGACCCACAAAGTCAAGGGCCAGCTTCCCTAGGCGGCGAATAGGCTTAAATACTTCCGGGGCAGCGTCGAGCGACCCGGTGTAGCACCAGACGATGCCGCACATTTTCTTATTGTGCAGGGGCTCAGGGAAAGGCGGCCCGGGCGGCACAGTGAGGAAGGCGAAGAACCCATTGATGTCCTCTGGTGCTGTGCGGATGAACTCACGGTAGAACTCCATCACCTCTCGCGTCTGGTCCAGATGCCAAAGGATTGGGCCACCATAGACGGTGTCAATGGGGTGGAGTTTGAACAGGAAGGATGTCACCACTCCGAAGTTTCCCCCTCCTCCACGCACCGCCCAATAGAGGTCCTGGTTCTCTTTCGTACTGGCCGTCACAAACTTTCCATCAGCCAGCACTATGTCTACTGACAGCAGATTGTCGATGGATAGACCGCATTTACGGGTCAAGTGGCCGATGCCGCCTCCCAGCGTAAGTCCTCCCACACCTGTCGTAGAGATGACGCCACTGGGCGTAGCCATGCCGAAAGCATGAGTGGCATGGTCGACATCCCCCCACACACAACCGCCTTCGGCACGCACCGTTCTGGCCTGAGGGTCGACTCGAACGCCCCTCATCCGCGAGAGATCGATCACTATCCCGTCATCGCAGATACCGAGGCCGCCCCCGTTGTGTCCACCGCCACGAATAGCCACGGTGGCATTGTTCTGGCGTGCAAAATTCACTGCCGTGATCACATCGGCGACGTCTGCACACCGTGCGATCAGGCCTGGCCTCTTATCAATCATGCCATTGTAAACCTTGCGGGCCTGCTCATAGTCAGCATCTCCGGGCCGCACTGCCTGGCCGCGGAGACTTGCGGCAAATTGGTCAACCTTCGCTTTATCCAGCTCCTTTACCGGCGTATTCTGCATGTTGGTCTTCCTCCTAGCGTGATTATTTTTTGGTAGCAACTCTGAGTGGGTCCATCCACCCGGGTTATGTCCGGAATGCAAACAGCTCGCACCTTTCGCGCCAGTATCAAGAGACAGTACCCGGCAATGGAGACAGGTATTTCGTTTGTTATAGGGTAACGGTAGTACATTTAGCCTTTACAATCAAGCAGGAAGGAGAGGGTCAGCCTAGGGTGTCAGTTCTGCAGGGCCTCGCTGTAAAGCGGCTATGTCAGCCGCCTATTCCGCCATTTCACAGGCGAAGTATCAGGCTCTCGCCTCTACAGCAAGACAGGAGAAGATGAATCGGTGTCGCGATGCGAGAGCATTGGAGAGTGGATTCTGGGGACAGACCGAGTGCGCCATGGTTCGCAAGGCGAAGCGACCGCAGATGGCAACTGGCTTGGCCCTTGCTCGTCCCGATGAATAACCTTTGTCGCTCCACCGTTTAATCCCCGGAATCACTCCAAAGGTGTGAAAAAATCCGGGAGGGCAAGCCTCCTGGAGAGCCATCCGTCGTAAATGCTCACTCCACGGGGGCTCGGCTGGTGACTAGCACTCCCCTTTGGAGGCAATCGGAATTCTCTCGCACTCATTCAAATCGGAGAGCGACCATCGGGTCGAGCTTTGCCGCCCTTCGGGCCGGGGCGAGGCAGGCCACAAAGCCTGTTAATAGGAGGAAGAGAGTCACCAACTCCAAGGTCACCGGGACATTGGCCTTTAGCCAGTGAACCTGGCTCAGCAAAACCCGGGTCACGGCAAGTCCCCCGAAGGAACCCAGACCAATGCCAATGAGGAGCAAGGCCAGTCCACGCCTCAGGACCATCCAGAGGACATCCCTGCGCCGGGCCCCCAGAGCCATGCGGACGCCGATTTCCTGGGTACGCTGGGCCGTGAAATGGGAAATGACTCCGAAGACTCCCACCCCTGCCAGGGCAACCGCCATGGATGCAAAAACCATCAGTAATGTCACCACAAAACCGGGCACAATGAGGAATTCGGACCGAACCTGTTCCATGGTCTGCAGGGAAAACAGTGGGGGTTCGAGGTCGCTTCTTTCCACAATGGTACGGAGTTCCTGTGCCAGGCCTGACCCAGCTCCAACGCTTTCCACAATGACGTTCATGCCGGCAGGGCATGCCAGGGTATAGGGCAGTGTAATCTCCGGAGGAGGCGTTTCTATTGGATTGCGAATTGAACTATCCCAGGTGACGCCAATGATCGTATAACCAGCCCCCCCAATTTGTATCTGGCTGCCCAAGGGATCCTGTTCTCCCCAGAACCGGTCGGCCATGGTTTGATTAATCAGGGCCACTTGGGCCTGTTGTGCAGACTCCCGGGAAGTAAATAGTTGACCCTTCTGCAGTTGAACCGCAAAAGTCTGGAAATAACCTGGACTGACCAGCCGCAAGGCTGCCGAGGGCAGCCCGTCAGGGGAAGGAGACTGGGGCTGGCCTGCGATCCGGAAATTGACATAGTGGGAGGAAAACCCAATAGGCAGCCGATTGGTGAGCGTGACTGAGACCACGCCGGGCAATGCCTTCACCTGCTGACTCAGTCTCTCAAAATAGGCGACGCGCTGATTATTGGAAGGGAAACGCCCTTCGGGAAGTGCCAGGCTGAGGGCTACCATCCTGTCTAAGCGAAATCCCCAGTTGAATTCCCAGATCCGCAACATGCTATTGATGGCGACTCCGGCGGCGGCCAACAAAATGAGGGACAAGGTGACCTGACCCACCACCAACAATTGGCTGGTGCGGTGGTGCGGCACCCCTCGGGATACTCTGCGGTCACCCTGTTTGAGTTCCTCGTTCAAGTTGACCCGGGAAGACCTCCAGGCTGGCACTAGTCCGAAAATCAGCGCACAGGCTACAGAGACCATCGCCGTAAAGCCTACGACTCGGTAATCCATGCGGAAATCGAACACCTGAAGCTGTGATGATTGCGCATGAAGTTTGCAATCCAAGTCTAAAGCCCAGGAAGCTGCCAGCAACCCTAGTCCTCCTCCTGCAGCCGATAGCATAAGGCATTCGCATAATAGGTAGCGGAACAATTGCCATCGGCTGGCCCCCAGAGAACTGTGGATGGCCATTTCCCTGCTACGCTGCATCCCTCGCGCCAGCAGGATATTGGACACGTTGAAGCAGGCAATCAACAAAACCAGGCTAACGGCGATCAGAGCAAGACACTCAATGCCGAACGGATAAGACTGGCATAGTAAGTCTGCATGTTCTCAACCTGGATGCTCCAGTCTTTGCATCGTTCCGGGGCTTGCTGTTCCAGTCGGTGGGCCACCCGCTTCATTTCCTCCCGGGCCTGTTCGAGAGTGACCCCGGGCGTGAGCTTGGCAATCACGTGAACCTTGAGGGCCTCTTGATCAGCCCGCTCATTAGGGGCTACCAATGGAATCCAGAGTTCAGACCTCCTGACATACCCCTGCGGAAAACTGTCCGCTTTTTTCTCAAATCGGGGGCTCCGCGACCGCAAACTGGAGCCGCAGCTTAGTCCCTGGGAAGGCGATTCCCGTCTTATTGAGCACCGCGCAGACCGAAG
>JBGPHY010000082.1:0-13318 GCA_041484625.1 Terriglobia bacterium
GTCGGCGCTGCGGAATGGCCATCGCATTCCCAACGAAGTTTGGATGGGTTCCAGCGCCATACCTCCGTCCGACTACCTGGCCACTCTGGGGGGTATCGTGGAGGAATTGGTTCAATCGGATAAACCCAGGGAGACGATTCTGATCCGGGGTGGGAACTTCACGGCTGACCAGTATGTGGCCGAAGACTCCCTTGGAATCTGGGGGTGGGTGATTTTTCCGGAAGGATTCCATGCTCCGAAAATCATGGAGCTTGCCAAACTGCAGGCCTGGACTTTGAAGCCGGCGATCTTGGAGTCCCGTTAACTAACGCCGTTTGGTGGACATCCGCCCCTCCCGGAGAATTCAGTGAAGCCTCGTCTCAAAATGACGCAATAGTCCGGTCCACTTCGAGGGAAAAAAGGTGTTGCTGAACCAGTGCGACAAACCTTCATCCCGTCACTATGTGATACTGGCCATGGCATGGGCGGGGTGGCTATTCGATTTCTATGACCTCATGCTCTTCTCATTCCTCCTGGTCCCCATCCAGAGGGACCTGGGCCTGTCGGATGCGCAGTTGTCTCTGCTGCTGGGCGGGAGCCTGGCAGCAACGGCCCTGGGTGGACTGGTCTTCGGCTGGATGGCTGACCGCCTGGGTCGCAAGCTGGTGCTTTCGGTCACCATCCTCACCTATTCCGTGGGGACTTTTTGCTGCGGTCTGAGTTCTAATCTGCAGTGCCTGCTGCTTTTCCGTGTCGTTACCGGCCTGGGAGTGGGAGGTGAGTGGGCAACGGGGCAGACGCTGGTGGGTGAGACCTTTCCCGCCCGGATGCGGGCGCGGTTTGCCGCGATCATGCAAACCGGTGCTCCGGCGGGGATTGCGCTGGCCGCCATGGTTGGCGCATTTCTGGAACCGGTCCTAGCGCATTCTTTCGGACCGGGCTGGGGCTGGAGGGCCTGTTTTTTCGTTTCGGTGCTCCCTGCCCTCCTGGTGATCGTCATCCGCCAGTTCATGCCCGAATCCGACATCTGGATTGAATGGCAGAAGCATCCCGAGCGGCAGGTGCCCGAGGGAAGCCATTTTCTGGCTTCGCTCCACAGGGAACCCGTTATCAGGCGATTCTTCCTGCTGGGGTTGTTCCTGGCGGTTACCGACATGTCCGCCTACTGGTTTACCTATTCGTGGATGCCCAGGTATCTCTACGACAGATTGCATTTCTCCATGGCCCGATCGGGAATCTGGATGCTGGTCACCCAGGCAGGGGGGCTTCTGGGCTATATCACATTTGGCCTGGTGGCCGACTGGAAAGGGCGAAGGATTGCCTATACGTTCTATTCCTTGCTCTGGGCCGTGGGCCTGCTTTCCGTGACCTGGTTTTGGAGCAACCTTGTGGTCTTTCCTTCCCTGGCACTCTTCTTCATGTTTCTCGTCGGGATCGGGACGGGTAACTTCTCCGGGTACGGTCCGATTTTCTCGGAACTGTTCCCTACACGGATTCGCAATACGGCGATGGGTACGGCCTTCAATCTGGCCCGAGGGGTCCAGTTTTTCACACCCCTAGTCATCACCTGGGTGTCTTCCCGTCCCTGGCTGGGCCCAGACCACAGCCTGGGCATCGGGATCTCAATCGGCGCCTTCTTTGCTCTCCTCACAGGTGTCTGGGTGTGGACACTCCCCGAAACCCGCGGCACGCGCATCCTGGCCGACAGCCTGATCCGCGAAGGCCAACCTGGTTAAGCTCCGGCAACTTGACTGAAGCTCTTCCAGTGTGCCTCGGTCATTGACCCTGCTGCGAATTTTGTGTTTTATCTTTGGTTGTGACCGCGGGTGGTGTCAGACCTGGGTTGAGTTGAGTCATTTGCCCATTGAACGGAGATTTTATCATGCGGAATGCCCTTTTGTTGTTGTACCTGTTGGTTCCGTTTTCGGCGGCGGTCGGGGAACCGAAACTGTCCTGGGACCTGGTGGTATACGGTGGGACCGCAGGAGGGGTAGCGACGGCCGTGAGCGCCGCGCGGGAAGGGTTGAAGGTGGCGCTATTGGAACAAGGTCATCATCTGGGGGGTATGGTTTCAGGGGGGCTGGGGGCCACTGATTTCGGTAAGAAAGAGGTTATTGGCGGGTTGTCGCTGGAGTTTTTCCAGAGAGTGGGTCGTCATTATGGGGAGAAAGTAGGCTGGTATTTCGAACCCCACGTGGCGGAGTCGGTCTTTCGAGAAATGGCCAAAGAGGCAGGGGTCACCGTCTTCCTTCAGCATCGTCTGCGCGAGAAGGGCGGGGTCCAAATGAGAAGGGGACGGATCGAGAAGGTTTTCTTGGAGGATGGCCAGTCCTTCCAGGCCAGAGTCTTTGCCGACGCCACCTATGAAGGCGATCTCATGGCTCAGAGCGGGGTTTCCTGCACATGGGGCCGGGAAGGGATGTCACAATACGGAGAGTCTCTGGCCGGTGTCAGGGACCATACCCCCTATCACCAATTCACCGTGAGAGTCTCTCCTTATGATTCCGCCGGCCAGCTCTTGCCAGAAGTGTCTCCGGGACCGAAGGGTGGGGTGGGGGCTGCCGACAAAAAGGTCCAGGCCTACAACTTTCGCCTCTGCATGACCAAGGTCAAAGCCAATCGGGTGCCGTTTCCCCGTCCACCTGGCTACGATCCAAAGCGTTTCGAACTGCTGGCGCGTATGCTGAAAATCATGACCGAAGAGCACGGCGAACCGCCCCACGTGGACGAACTGATGAATCCGGTACCGATGCCTGAGAGGAAAACCGATACCAACAACAATGGAGCTTTTTCCACCGACTATATCGGGGGAAGTTGGGACTATCCGGAGGCCAACTACCGACAACGGGCGGAGATCTGGCAGAAACACCGAGACTACGTGGCAGGATTCCTCTACTTCCTCGCCAACGACCCGCAGGTACCGGACCGGCTTCAGCACGAACTCAGCAACTGGGGACTGGCCAAGGACGAATTTGTTGATAACGAAAACTGGCCCCACCAGCTCTATGTGCGCGAGGCTCGCCGCATGGTGGGCGAGTATGTCATGACTCAAAAGGATATCCAAACCGATCTCGTCAAACCGGACTCGATCGGGATGGGATCTTACAACAGCGATTCTCACAACATTCAACGAATTCCCACCGCCGATGGGGCCGTGGAAAACGAAGGAGACGTAGAGGTACCGGTCAGCCCGTACCAGATCCCTTACCGGCTCCTCCTGCCCAAACGCCAACAAGTCACCAATCTATTGGTTCCGGTTTGTTTTTCTGCCAGTCATGTGGCCTATTCAACACTGCGAATGGAACCCCAGTATATGATCATTGGCCATGCGGCGGGAGTGGCTGCAAAACTGGCAATCGAGAGAGGGTTGCCAGTGCAGGACGTGGATGTTCAGGCGTTGCAGTTGAAGCTTAAGGCACAAAAGGCGGTCCTGGAACTGAATCTAAACTGACTCAAGGTCAATCTAATTCCAATACGCTACTACATTTTCTGGAACACGCTGGAGTGGGCAGGCCTTCAATTGGCCGAAGCTGCGATGGCAGCAATCAACGCTGGCGTCTATGCCATGGGATACTGGATGAGTAAAGCGATGCGGCGGCCGAAACCTCATCTCCAGGTTCGCATGAAAAGATGCGGATCGATTGAAAATTCCGAGGCGAAAAGCATATAATTATCCGAGCAAATAGCATCGTCTGGGATTATTTACTCGCGACTGGGGACGATACACATGGCATTTCGTAGGAGTGAACGGGTCATCGGGAGGAGGGTTTCCAAGCGGATCAGTTTGAAGATCCTGGTAGACGTGTCTGGCCGGGACGAGCACGGAACTCAATTCCAAAGCCGAGCGGAGATCATCAACGCCAGCAGCAAGGGTGGATGCTTGATTCTCGACCGCGATATCAAGCGGGGGCAAAAACTCAAAATCACCAGCCCTAAAGGGATACTATTTATTGCCCGGGTGTGCTGGTCAAACTGGGCGATGAACAAGAATGTTCGCTATGTCGGCTTCGAACTCGACCAGCCCACCAAAGGCTGGGTCATCGCCGACAAGTCCAAGCTGGCTGGCCGTCGGCCCGGTTAAGAGGTATCGAGAGTATGGCGATCCAGGTGACGGGTATGTTGGGTAACTGCAGTTGTTATGCATCTGGCAGGCATGACCGATAGATTCATCTTCCCCCGACAAGAAAATCATGAACAACTCTTGGGATGAAAACCTTCGTATCTCGCTGTCGTCGAACCTGAGCCGCCGTCAGTTCGTCCAATCTTCCATGGCGGCTGGGCTGACTTTGACCGTTGGCGGTGAAGCCCGGGCGGGCGGGAGAATCGATGGCGACAGCCTGATTCGAGTTGGCCTGATCGGCCGGGACGGCCATCCTGGCGTTGTCCTTGATAGTCTCGCAAAACTCCCCAAAATCGAGCTGGCAGCCTATTCCATGGGCGGACCGCACGACGATGCCTCGTGGATCCAGGATCACCCGGCGTTCAGCAAGCGGACCCAGGTCTATGACAATTTCCACGAAATGCTGGACAAGGAAGACCTCCAAGTGGTGGGCGTGTTTATGCCTTATTACGAGAATGCCCAGGCCTCGGCGGCAGCTGTTCGCAAAGGGATTCATGTGCTGTCAGAGAAGCCGGCCGCCACGACCCTGGATGATCTCGAGCAGCTCGAATCGGCACTTCAAAGCAGCGGCAGCCGCTATAGCATCCTATTGAACTTGAGGGTGATGCCGGTATTTCTGGCTGCGCGGACCGCTGTCGCACAGGGGCTGGTGGGCGAACCTGTCCTGGTCTCCAGCCAAAAGTCTTACAAATTCGGCCAGGAACGCCCCTGGTTTTATCAGGAACGCCGGACATATGGAGGGAGCATTCTCTGGGTAGGAATCCATTCTATTGACTATATGCGGTGGGTCTCCGGACAGGAGTACACCCGGGTGACCGCTCACCATGGCAACAAAGCCCACCCTTCGACCCCTGGATGCGAAGATCACGCCGGACTCCTGTTTACGTTGGCCAACCAAGGCACGGCGGTGGCCCACCTGGACTATCTGCGACCGGAAAATGCCCCCACCCATGGAGACGATCGCCTGCGCATTGCTGGCAAGGAGGGTGTCTTGGAGGTCAGGGAAAACGAAGGGCGGGTGACGGTCATGAGTTCCAGAGGAAAGTTGGGTGAGCTCCCACTCCCCTCCGCCATCGACTTCTTTGCCAGCTTCATAGCCGAACTGCGGGGGCAAGGCTCCCACCTGGTAAGCAACCAGGAAGCCATATCGATCACCCGGGTTTGCCTGAAGGCAAGGGATGCCGCGGACCGGGGGGAGTGGGTTTCGCTTTAGGTAACGCGGCTCTCCGCAATTGACACTGGGATGATGGTATTTCATCTTGTAGTCTCCTCCTCGTACTCGTTGCTGTCGTTGGGAAATCTTTTGTCAAAGCTGAATGCAGGAACGAGGAGCTTGTCGTGTTCCCAGAAACCTGCATGAACAATCTGAACGATCTGGAAACCCGTCTTAGCACTTACGTCGATACACATGTCGACCGGCTGGTTTCAATCATTCGAGATCTGGTCCGGATTCCCTCGGAAAATATTCCGCCTGACGGGCAGGAGTTCGAGTGCCAGCAATATGTTGCCCATTTCCTCAAGGGCCATGGGCTGGAGACCAGTCTGTACAGTCTGGAGGATGTTTCCGGCCTGGCCGAGCATCCTCTTTACTGGCCAGGCAGGAATTATGCACATCGGCCCAACGTGGGAGCGCGGCGCAGAGGTGTTGGAGGAGGGAGATCCCTCATCCTTTCCGGGCATGTGGACACCGTTCCAAAGGGAACTCAACCCTGGACCCGTGATCCTTTCGGTGGGGAAGTGGAAGGAAACCTGTTGTTCGGGCGGGGTTCCAACGACATGAAGGGGGGAATCGGAACTCAGCTTTTCGTGGCCGAAGCCTTGAATGCCCTGGGCATCGAACTCAAGGGCGACCTCATCATTGAGAGTGTGGTCGACGAGGAGTATGCCGGCGTCAATGGCACTTTGGCCGGCCGCCTGCAGGGATTTCTGGCTGATGCCGCCGTCATCTCCGAACCCACCTTCCTGAAAATCTGTCCCGCTCAGCGGGGCGGCCGTTTCGTTCACATCACCTTGAGCGCATCCGGCGGGATCCTGGCAGATGGCCGTTTCCCTCGCGGGATCCTGGACCAGCTCCGCTACTTTCTTGGTAAAGTGGATGAGTTTGCCGCCCTGCGCCGACAAAAGGTGCAAGCCCACGAGCTCTACGCCGATTATGCCGACCCAGTCCCCGTATCCATAACGAAAATCTTCACTGGTCCCTGGGGAATTCAGGAACCGGTCACCATACCCGAAACGTGCCAGTTGGAAATGTATTGGCAGCTGATGCCCGGGGAAAGGCAAAACGAGGTAGACGCGGAATTCCGTCAGTGGCTCCACCAGACCGTCCAGGGTGCGCCGTCCCTCTTCCCTACCTCACCGGCAGTCGAGTTCCTGTTGCGGTGGCTGCCGGGCTCGGCGATCCCAAAGTCTGATCCTCTGGTGAAGGTATTCGCGGAGGCCGCGGCCCGCGCCCTCGGCCATACCCCGCCGGTCCTGGGCTTCGAAGCCTCCTGTGACATGTTTGCCTTCCACCAGGGCTTCGGTATCCCGGCCCTCCTATGGGGGCCGCGGGGAGGGAACACGCACGCTGCAGACGAGTACCTGGAAATAGATTCTGTGGTTGCTGCCGCCAAAGCTCTGCTACTATTCGTTTGCCATTGGTGCGGCGTGAGTCGATCAGAAAATCTGTAGCCGGTTGATTAAGTGGAAAGGTCGGGCCGTATTGGAATGCGGCCGCAACAGCAAACGCTGTAAGTCTAAAGGAGAAATCATGCCGTCAACAACACGACGCCAGTTTGTGAAACAGAGCGGAACCGTGGGCCTGCTGGCTGCGGCGCCCCTGGTTAGGAACACCTTTGCCAAAGACCGGCCCAGCGACACAGTCAATGTGGCAGTGATGGGAATTCGTTCCCAAGGCACCGACCATGCCACAAACCTCGCTTCACTGCCCAACGTCAATGTGGCTATCCTTTGCGACCCTGACGAACGGCTTTTCCCCAAGACGATTGCTGAAGTGGAAAAGATCTGCGGCAAGCGGCCCAGGACCGAGACCGATATTCGCAAGGTTCTGGAGAACAAGGATATTGATGTCATCACCGTGGCGGCTCCCAATTTCTGGCATGCCCTGGCTACGATTTGGGCCTGCCAGGCCGGCAAAGATGTCTATGTGGAGAAACCGGTGTCGCACAATATTTCGGAAGGGCGTCGCATGGTGGAGGCCGCAACCAAGCACAGCCGGATCGTCCAAGTAGGCACCCAGGGACGCAGCAGTCCGCTGGTTCGCTCAGCCATGGAGTTTTTGCACGCTGGCAAGCTGGGAAAGATCTACATGGTGAAGTGTGTCATCTTTCGGCCCCGGGAGAGCCTGGGCCGCAAGCTGAACAGTCCCCTTCCAGAAGGAGTCCATTACGACCTGTGGGTCGGCCCCAGCCCCTGGCGGCCCTTCAACGAGAATCGGTTTCACTATAACTGGCACTGGTTCTGGGATACGGGCAATGGAGAGACTGGAAACAACGGTCCTCATTATACGGACATCGCGCGCTGGGTCCTGCAAAAGTACGAACATCCTCGGCGAGTCCAAAGCATGGGAGGCTACGATGTCTTCGACTCAGACCAGGAGACCCCTAACGCCCAGTTCTCACTGCTCGAATACCAGGACGGAACACGGGTCCAGGTGGAAGTGCGGGGACTGTACACCAATGCCGAAGACGGAATGACCATGGGACTGTTGGTGTACGGATCAGAAGGCTGGATGCACTTGAACTTCGAACGCTGGGCCGCTTTCTATGGACGGAAGAACGAGCCCGGAGAACACCGGGAGTTGCCAGAAGAGAAGGACACTTCTCATTTTGCCAATTTTGTCGAGTGTGTCCGTACTCGCAAAGTCGAAGCTCTGGCTGCACCGATTCTGGAGGGCCACTTGTCCACCTCCATGTGCCACCTGGCCAACATCGCCTACCGGGCCGGACGTCAGGTGATCTTTGATCCGGTCAATGAGAACTTTCCGGGCGATGATCTGGCCAACAGTTACCTCACCCGGGAGTACCGTTACCCCTTTGTTGTGCCAGAAAGGATCTGAGGTCAGAAGCCGCAGATGAAGACAGGATCTGTGGGGGGAGGTCAGCCAGTCTCGCTGCCGTCCTCGTTCTTGCCGTCGTACTTGTCAGTTCCTCTATCGACCACGACCCTGAGGACAAGGACGGTTCAGCATACAACTCACTACCGGTGCGGCGGCGACACCCGACTATCTGCGGCGTCTTGTCCAAACGGCACGGCCAGCCAGGGCGGATCAACATGGGGAAAGAGGGTTTCCCGAAGCCGCGTCCAGGTCCTCCATGCATCCCCGATATCTAATCCGCCGAATCGAACACAGTTGTAAAAGCCTTCCACCATCCTCAAGCTGGAACCGGCAAAGTTTCTGCCGCCGGGAACCATGACAATCCGGTCTTCTCCCACCACTACCCGGAGTCTGCCAATAGTGTATTCTCCGGGCGGTGCGGCGGCGGCGCTCATGGCATCAGTCGTCATCACAATCCGCGCCGTTCCCAGACAGCGGGCCAGATTCGACAATACGTAAGGGGGAAGATGTATTCCATCCGGGATCAAGGAAACCAGAAGATCGGGAATAGCCAGGACTCTCTGAATAATATTGTCGTGACGATGCAATTGCTCCGGGCACCCATTGCCCAGATGAGTCACCATCCGCGCCCCAGCTTGGACCGCGCTCAGCAACTGGTCGTAGCCGGCATCGGTGTGCCCCAGGCTCACCAGTACCCCGGAGCGCGAAACCTTGCGGATGAACTCCGCGCTTCCCTCTAATTCAGGGGCCAGTGTCACCAGGCGGATTTTCCCGCCGCTGGCCTCTTGCAGCATCATGAACGTGCCCCAATCCGGCTCACACACGCACTCGCGGGGATGGGCTCCATGGAATCCCGGCTGGGATGAGATGAAAGGCCCCTCCAGATGAAAGCCCAGAACTGTCTGTTGCACCAGCTCGCTTTCTTCCGTGAGGCTGGCCAGATGCCGGAATTGGAACCTCAATGAGTCAATGCTGTTGGTGATCAGCGTGAGCAGGATATGGGAACATCCCGCCCGATGAATCTCCCTGAGTGCAAATTCCAGCTCACCGAGGGTGATGTCGGGGTTCTGAAAGTCAACTCCTGCAAAGCCGTTGACCTGGGGATCAAAGAAGGCTGGGCCTGCCACGTAAGAGGAAGCAGGATCTTTTCCCATCTGCCAGCATGCTTCTGGTTGACCATCCAGCTTCTTCCCATTCAATACATTCAAGTAGATTGGCTTACTCATGTGTCTCCCCCGTTCGGGTCCGAGTGACTACTTTCTGCCCGGCGAATAGCCCCTCATTATACAGACAAATGCTCTCCTCCATCCGAACCCATTCGGAAATCGAGGTGCGACCGAGAATCCATTTGACACTTTCTTTTCATTGCTTTATTCTTTTTTTGGTTGTTTTTAATGACAGGATTGAATTGCGAGCATTTCGAGACAAGATCGCACCCTATTCTGTCAGCACTGATTTGATGAGAGGGGAGTGGTACTATGCGTCTGCCTACCTTGGCTCATTTGTCAAAGGAAGCAGCTATGTGGCAACCGGAGTACACTGATAAGCTGATGGGTGCGTGGCTGCTTGAATTGTCAACCCAAGTGCCGGAACTCCGGGGGCTCTTGGAGCAACCCCCGAAGAATCAGCTGGAGCAGGGGTACTTTCACACCTTGCGCGAGATATGTCATCAGCCGTTAACTTGGCTGGAGACCGCTGCCATTGTCTCATCGCAGGGTTCCCGGTTGAACGAGTTCCTAGCCGAAGCCGGGATCTACGGTCCTGATGGAGCCCTGGTGTTGACCGGTTCCGGAAGCTCCAATTTCATTGGGGAATGCCTGAACTATGCCTTGCAGACCTCGTTGCGAATCCCGGTGCAAACCGTGCCGAGTGCGCTACTCTTGACTCACCCGGAGCAAGCGACTCCACCGAACCGTCCGTGTGTTATGGTGTCGTTTGCACGGTCCGGTGACAGTCCTGAAAGCTTTGGAGCCCTGGATCTGTTGTTGGAGAAGAATCCCCTCTGCCGCCACCTCATCATTACCTGCAACCGTCACGGGCGGCTGGCTTCCAGTCACAAGAATAATAACCGAGTGTATCCGCTGGTCCTGGATGACAAGACCTGTGATCGTAGCTTGGTGATGACCAGCAGCTTCACCAATATGGTCCTTGCCGGCCAGTCGGTGGGGATGCTCCATGTACTGGCCGAATATCAGCGCCTGGTCGAGCAACTGGCTGAACTGGGCAACAGTCTGCTTCTGCGTTATTCGGGGGCACTAGCCCACGTATCAGAACAAGATTTCAAGTCTGCTATTTACCTGGGCAGCGGCGGACGCATAGGAGCTGCGCGGGAATCAGCACTCAAGATGCTGGAGATGACTTCCGGGCAAGTGATGACCTTTGCCGAAACCTTCCTGGGCTTGCGTCACGGGCCGATGTCGGCAGTTCACCCCCAGACCCTGCTGGTTTGTTTCCTCTCATCAGACGCCCTGGTAAGGGCCTATGAAATGGACCTCCTGATCGAATTAAACCGCAAGAGACTCGGAATGCAGAAGGTCATCGTGGGGGACGATGTCCCCGGGGAGATGGTGGCGCCAGGAGACCTGGTAGTCGAATGCCCTGGCATGGGGAGGCTGGGCGACGAAAATGTTGCGGTACTGCATGCTTTGGTCGGCCAACTCCTAGGATTCTTCCGTTGCCTGAAGCTGGGGCTGAAGCCTGATGCGCCTTCCAGCGGAGGCGTCATTAGCCGCGTGGTGGGGAGTTTTACAATTCACAAGCGATAAGGAGACTCATGGCCCAAACCCTGGTTGCTGGAGAACTGAACGTGGACCTCATCCTGCAGGGTTATCAGAGCTTTCCGACCCTGGGAAAGGAGGTACTGGTGGATGATTGCACGCTGACACTGGGCAGTGCTTCAGCTATCTGCGCCCGGGGGTTGGCCCAGTTGGGCAACACCGTTGCCTTTCGCGGCAAAGTCGGCCCAGACTCTTATGGCGACTTCTGCATCGGAATTTTGCGAGCCGCCGGGATCGATGTCTCTCGAGTTATCCGCGATTCCGCCTTGAAGACGGGCATCACGGTGTCCGTCAGTTCCCCGACCGACCGGGCCTTAATAACTTACCTGGGGGCCATCATTGAATTGCGAGAAGAGGATCTTCCGAGCAGCCTCCTGAAAGAGTTCAATCACCTCCATGTGTCCTCCTATTTCCTGCAAGAAAAGCTCCGGCCGTCGGTCCGCGCGATCTTTGCACGGGCCCACACATTGGGTCTGACCACGTCACTGGATCCCGGATTCGATCCATCTGAAAGATGGGGATCGGACATCAAGGAGACTCTGCTCGAGACTGACGTTTTCTTTCCTAACGAAGTGGAAGCGGCGGCACTATCCGGATATCAGGAGCCTGCTGAGGCCTTGAAGGCCCTCCAGAACGGGCGAACCCTGGTCGTATTGAAGTTGGGTCGGCAAGGGTGCATGGCCATAGAACACGCGGAGATCGTCCAGGTGCCGGCCTTTCCGGTTCAACCGGTAGACACGACAGGCGCTGGTGATTCCTTCAATGCCGGATTCCTGCATGGCTGGCTGCAGGCGCTTCCGTTGCGCGAGTGCCTGCGGTATGGCGCCGCTACCGGCTCACTCTCGACCCTGGGAATGGGCGGGATAGGCGCCCAACCCGACCTCGAAACACTGCAGAAATTCCTGAAATCCCATCCTTGAAATGAACTCCCCCTCGAAACCTTCACTTGCCGTGCTTGCCGGGCGAGTCCTCTTTGAATCGTTCTTCGCCGCAGCCCAGCAGCGGGAACTTAGCCGTTTGGCCCGCTGGACTCGTTTCCCTTCCCGGCGTGCGACACGGGAACTGCGGCGCATGCTGGCGGGCGTCGAGGCACTTATCACGACCTGGGACAGCCCTGCCTTCGGAGAAGACCTGCTGGACTGGGCTCCCCGGCTGAGAATCATTGCCCATTGCGGAGGCGAAGTGAAGGCCCGTTTTGCACGCGGTTTATTCGACAATCTGACCATTACCAATGCACCGGATGACATAAAGGAGCCGTCGTGAAAATCAGTTTCTCCACACTGGCCTGCCCTGGCTGGAAGCTCGACTCAATCCTCGCGGTCGCCCAACAAGAGCATTTCGACGGCGTGGAACTTCGTTTCGTGGAAAACGACGATCAGCTTTGGAAACGACCAGAGTTCTTCGGTACCGGCCTCCGATCCACTCAGAAAAAACTCCAGGATCTCGGACTCCGGATTCCCTGCCTCGACACCAGCTGCTTTTTCCATGATCCGGACCGGAAAGTTCGCCGGAGAATGATTGAACAAGGAGAGCGAATGGCCGAACTGGCGGCACAGCTGGGGTCACCCGGGATTCGCGTTTTCGGAGATACCGTTCAACCCGGCGCCACTGAAGTGGCTACGCGCAACTGGATCTCTGAGTCGATTGCTCAACTGGGTCAGAAAATCCGACCCCTGGGGGTGGAGGTCTGGATTGAAAGCCATGGAGATTTTGCCGCGGCCGCGAAAACCGTGGAGGTTCTCGACGGAGCTGGCGTATCCAGTCTAGGTGTGGTGTGGGATCCCGCCAACGCCTATGCTGAGTGTGACGAGGAACCGGAAACGGGTCTCCGTGTGCTGGGTACCCGGGCGCGTCATGTTCATGTCAAGGATGCCAAGCGGCCCCAGCGGCCCACCGGCGATCCCAAACAGCTTTGGGATCCTGTGCTGATAGGGGAGGGAGATTTCCCTGCGGCCCGCCTGCTTTCCATCTTGTCCAGTTGTGGTTACCAGCGGTTTATTTCTTTCGAGTGGGAGAAGAAGTGGCATCCTCAAATCCCGGATCCTGAGGTGGCACTACCCCATTTCATGAGTTGGGTTCGCCAGATCCTGGGGGTCGGGTTTGAGAGGAGGTAACCGGTCAGTCATCGGGGTGGGCTCCGTCAGGAGCCCAATGAGTATAGAACAAGAGGTCTGGCGAGAAACCCGCCGTCCGAGCGGCGCGGAATGTGTAAGGTCAACAGCAGTGCGGTAGAGGGGCCCGCATTCCGCGCCGCTCGGACGGCGGAGACTGAATGCTGGCCTGCTTGGCTACAAACATTGGGCTCCTGACGGAGCCGTTTCCCCCGTTTAACTGACCCAAAAGAAGGAGAGGAAGTAGTCCACAACTTTCCAGGCGGACACTTAA
>JBGPHY010000083.1:0-13257 GCA_041484625.1 Terriglobia bacterium
AGGAGGTTGTCTAGATCCCTTGTTCGAGAACGACGGTTTGGTGGGGGCCCACCAAACAGGCGCGCACTCAGTTTACTTCGATAGATCCAGCAGCCGCTGAATATCCTGGCTGGAGGAAGCCTCACCTTTCTTTATGTAGCCCAATCTCCTCTTGACCGCATCGATCTGCCGTTCGAGATCAGTCACCGTCACGTCTTCCTTCTGTGTGAGGGTCCCCGGCGGGTCTTACGCTCGTGGAGTAGCATGTCGATATAGGGCCATTGCGGATCGGACTCCAGCATAGTCCCCGTCTGAATGTAGAGATCATACTCCTTTGATTTGGCATAGAGCTTCTCGGTATGTTCGTTGGGAATGGGAACTGTTAGCTTCTCACGTAGTTCCCGTGCTGTCATATAAACCGGAGCGGAATGGGCGAACTCGGGAAAGACAACCAACTTGACGGGGGAGAACGGGGCATAGCCCACCACGGCCTGGTCGACCATGCGCAACATGTTCACTGTGTTCTGTCTCATCTCGGGACGATTGACGGGATTCGGTTGGTCGGTCTGGCATACTGCCGCGTAATATCGCAAACACTTCATAGACAGTGAGGTGAAGGGCCAAAGGGTAAAGGACGTGGGTCGGACTCATTCCTGCTACCCGACGATCCCCTGACCATCTCATTCCCGTTGGCCTTTCACCTTGCTCCTTTCGCTCGAGTTTCGAGCGTTATCCGTAAAATCATCCAGGAAATCTTGGCGGCAGCCTGGATCGCCCCGGAGAGTGTCCCTGAGATCTTGGACTTCCCGATCCTCTTTCGGTAGCTTACCGGGACCTCGATCACGCGGAGACCTATTCTTAAAGCTTTTACCTGCATCTCGACTGTCCACCCAAAGTCCCGATCCCGCATGTTCAATTGACGCAAGGCCGAAGCAGTTATGGCCCGGAACGGTCCCAGGTCTGTAAATTGAACTCCGTACACGAGATGAATAACGCGAGTCGCCAGCCAGTTCCCGACCTGCTGTTGGGGAGTCAAGGCTCCCTTCTCCCGCCCACCCAGGACGCGTGAGCCGATCACCAGTTCAGCCTTTCCGGATGCGATCGGTTCCAGCACCAGAAAGATCTCCTCCGGGTAGTCACTGAAATCCCCGTCCATAAAGACCACGGAGTCCACCCGCTCCAGCAGACTGGCGATCCCGGCCAGGCAGGCGCTACCATAACCCCGGCGGGGTTCAACTACTACGCGGGCCCCGGCATTTCGAGCTGTTTCGGCCGTCCGGTCAGAGCTGCCATTGTCCACCACAATGATTTCCCTGACCAAGTCCCTCGGGATCGAATTCACCACATGTCCGATGGCCTGTTCCTCATTGAAGGCAGGGATGATAACGGTCGTGTTGAGTGCGATCATGGGAAGGCATGGCAACTCGCTACTGTCCTGTCAAAGCCTATCTTAACACGCGGACGATGAGATCCCTGGAGTCTCCGTATTGAGTGCCTTGGAAAATTATGTTATAACCACATCGATTCGACAGAGGACGGCGAAATAGCGATGTCTCCCATGCAAGATGAAGTTGAGCTTGAGAAACTCTCGGCCCGGGTGGTGGATGAATCACAGCCCAGCCTGTTCAGCGAGATTCGGGGCTGGCTCAAGGACGTGGTTCTTGGCGTGATTATCGCGGTCCTCATGGTGGTTTTCCTCTATCAGCCTGTCAAGGTAGAAGGCACCAGCATGCAACCGGAACTGATTGACCAGGAGCGGATCTTCGTCAACAAATTCATTTATCATTTCGAGGGGATCCACCGAGGCAACATCGTGGTTTTCTGGTACCCCCGAGACCCCAGCAAGTCTTTCATCAAGAGGGTGGTCGGCATTCCAGGGGATACGGTCTCGGTCCGCCAGGGAAGGGTTTTCATTAACGGGGCACTCCTGGAAGAACATTACGTTCCGGATGGTTACCAGGATATCGATTCCTACCCGACTGTCAAAGTGAAGGAAGACCAATACTATGTTTTGGGCGATCACCGGAACGCCAGCAACGACAGCCGGTCCTGGGGTCTGGTGCCCAGGAAGTACATTTACGGCAAAGCCGTCTTTCGTTACTGGCCTGTAAGGAAGACAGGATTCCTCGAATAGGCCGCAACGGATTTCGATGCCAACCTTCTCAGCACCTAAACTGCATCTTTTGGAGACTCGATGGAAGCTCTGCTCGCCTTGGAAGACGGGCTGACGTTTCGAGGAGAATCTTTTGGCGCGCAAGAAGAAACCTCAGGAGAAGTTGTTTTTAATACCTCGCTCACCGGATACCAGGAAATCCTCACTGATCCCTCATACGCAGGGCAGATAGTCACTCTGACCTATCCCCTCATCGGTAACTATGGGGTTAACCTGCAGGACGAAGAGTCACGGCGCCCCTTTGCCGAAGGGCTGATAGTTCGGGAGATTGCCAGGTTATCCAGTAACTGGCGACAAGAGATGTCCCTGCCCGAATACCTTTGCCGCCATAGGCTGGTAGGCATATCCGAGATTGACACCCGGGCTCTGGTACGACACATCCGAAATCATGGAGCCATGCGAGCCATGATCTCGACGGTAGACCTGGACCCGGAGTCGCTGGTCCGGCGTACCCAGCAGACCCCGGCAATGGTTGGTCGCGATTTGGCCAAGGAAGTGACCTGCCAGAAGCCTTATGGATGGGATGAGGGGCCGCTGGATTTGTTTCCAGACGACAAGCCAGCGGATCAGAAGCCATCCGGCTCGAAAGTGGCCGGCCGCCTTCGGGTGGTGGCCTTTGATTTTGGAATCAAGCACAACATCTTACGATTGCTGGTCGATTCGGGGTGCGAATTAACCGTTGTCCCGGCCACCACGACGGCTGACCAGGTACTGGCCCTAAGACCGGACGGCATCTTCCTCTCCAACGGGCCTGGTGACCCGGAACCCGTCACTTACGCAATCCGGACGATCCGTGAACTGATCGGGAAGAAACCCATTTTCGGAATTTGCCTGGGACATCAGCTGTTGGGGTTGGCCCTGGGCGGGCGAACTTACAAGTTGAAATTCGGCCACCGAGGCGGCAACCATCCTGTCATGCACCTGCAACGCAGGCAGGTGGAAATCACCGCTCAGAACCACGGCTTTGTGGTGGACCTGGCATCCCTTCCCGAAGACGAAATCGAGGTCACGCACATTAACCTCAATGACCAAACGCTGGAAGGGTTCCGCCACCGGCATCACCCGTTGTTCTGCGTTCAATATCATCCCGAGGCGTCGCCCGGGCCGCACGATTCGCGCTATCTGTTTGAGGATTTCAGGTCGATGATGCTGAATCACAAGCAATGAAGGCGAGAGTACAATGGTGAAAGAAATCCGGCAGGGCCCTCGATTTCTTTTCGGCTTCACCTTCTCGCCTTTGGCCGTGCACGAGGAACATGCCCAAGCGTACCGACATTAAAAAAATACTGATCATCGGGTCGGGTCCCATTGTCATTGGCCAGGCCTGCGAATTTGACTATTCCGGCACACAGGCCTGCAAAGCCCTCCGCGCCGAAGGATACGAGATTGTCCTGGTCAATTCCAACCCGGCGACCATCATGACCGATCCGGAATTTGCGGACAAAACCTACATCGAACCGCTCACGCCGGAATATGTGGAGGCCATCATCCAGGCCGAGCGGCCTGATGCCTTGCTGCCCACCGTGGGCGGACAGACCGCCCTGAACCTGGCAGTGGAACTCTCCGAAAAGGGCGTACTCGACAAATACGGGGTGGAACTGATAGGGGCCCAGGTTAAAGCTATTAAGGTTGCCGAGGACCGCCTTCTCTTCAAGGAAGCCATGTGGGAAATTGGCCTGGAAACTCCTAAGAGCGGAGCGGCATACAACTTCAATGAAGCCCTGGAAATCGTCAAGATCGTGGGTTATCCGGCCATCATCCGCCCGTCCTTTACTCTGGGCGGTACGGGGGGCGGTATCGCCTTCAACGCCGAGGAATTCGAGGACCTGGCTCAGCACGGCTTGGATCTGAGCCCCTCCCATGAAATCCTGATTGAAGAATCGGTGATCGGCTGGAAGGAGTTTGAACTGGAAGTGATGCGTGACCTGAAAGACAACGTGGTCATCATCTGTAGCATTGAGAACTTCGACGCGATGGGTGTTCACACCGGTGATTCGGTGACTGTCGCGCCGGTCCAGACGTTGACCGACAAGGAATACCAGTATATGAGGGATGCCGCTATTAAAGTGATCCGCAAGGTGGGTGTGGAAACCGGCGGTTCCAATATTCAGTTTGCCGTGAACCCTCAAAACGGTCGGCTGGTGGTGATCGAGATGAACCCTCGGGTCTCGCGGAGTTCGGCGCTGGCCTCAAAAGCCACGGGCTTCCCTATTGCCAAGATTGCAGCCAAACTGGCTGTAGGCTACACGCTCAACGAAATCCCCAACGACATCACCAAGAAAACCCCGGCTTGCTTCGAACCCACCATCGATTATGTGGTCACCAAGATTCCCAAGTGGGCTTTTGAGAAATTTCCCGAAACTGACCCGGTGCTGGGCACCCAGATGAAGTCGGTGGGTGAAGTCATGGCCATCGGCAGGACTTTCAAAGAATCGTTTATGAAGGCGCTGAGGTCGCTGGAAACCGGCAAGAAAATCGGGTCTGAGAAACTGGATTTCGAGCGGGTGAAGGAGCGTCTAATCACCCCCAATCCGGACCGACTCACTTACCTGCGCTACGCCTTCGAACTGGGATACTCAGTGGAGGAGGTTCAGGAGTTAACACGGATCGACCGGTGGTTTCTTTCCCAGCTTGAAGAGATCGCCAGGATGGGGCAGCAGCTGCGGGAGGAAAGAATCGACTCGATTACTCCCGCACGGCTCCGGGAAGCCAAGCGCATGGGCTTCTCGGATCTGCGGCTGGCATTCCAGTTGGGAGCCACGGGGGAGGAAATTCGCCAGAAGCGGAAGGAGCACGGGATCGTTCCGGTTTACAAACGAGTAGATACCTGCGCGGCCGAATTCGAGTCCCACACCCCTTACCTGTATTCCACCTACGAACGCGAATGTGAGGCAGCACCCAGCCAGGCAAGGAAGATTATCATCCTGGGGAGCGGTCCGAACCGCATCGGGCAGGGGATTGAATTTGACTACTGTTGCTGCCATGCCTCCTATGCCTTAAAGGAAGAAGGCTACGAGACCATCATGGTAAATTGCAATCCCGAAACGGTCTCCACTGATTACGACACCTCGGACCGTCTTTATTTCGAGCCGCTGACCTTTGAAGATGTCATGCACATTGTGGAGCGCGAGAACCCAGACGGAGTCATCGTTCAGTTTGGGGGACAGACTCCTCTCAACCTGGCGCTCTCCCTGCAGGCTGCCGGAGTCCCCATCATCGGGACTTCGCCCGAATCCATTGATCTAGCCGAAGACCGTAAACGCTTTGGCAAACTCCTTTCGGACCTGGGAATCCCGCAGCCGCCATCAGGGACCGCGGTTTCTTTCGAAGAGGCCGAGGTTATCGCTGAACGCATCGGCTATCCCGTCCTGGTCCGACCTTCTTATGTGCTGGGCGGACGCGCTATGGTTATTGCTTACGACAGCCGAACCCTGGCCAATTACATGGATGAAGCCGTAGACGTTTCGCAAGACCGCCCTATCCTGATTGACAAGTTTCTGGAAGATGCCTTCGAGGTGGACGTCGATACGCTGTCCGACGGAGAAGATGTGGTGATCGGTGGCATCATGGAGCACATCGAGGAAGCCGGCATTCATTCCGGCGACAGTTCCTGCGTGTTACCCACCTACCTGGTGAAGGCTGAGCACCTGGACACGATGCGGCACTATACTCGCATGTTGGCCAAGGCGCTCAATGTGATCGGCCTCATGAATGTGCAGTATGCGATCAAGGACGACATTGTCTATGTGCTGGAAGTCAATCCCCGGGCTTCCCGAACAGTCCCGTTCGTCAGCAAGGCCACTGGGGTGCCCCTGGCCAAGGTGGCTGCCTGCCTGATGGTCGGCCGCAAGCTGGCCGAGTTGGGTCTGCGAGACGAACTGAAGGTCGACCATTTCTTTGTGAAATCTCCGGTTTTCCCGTTCATGAAATTCCCGGGAGTGGACACCATCCTGGGGCCGGAAATGAAGTCCACCGGCGAGGTCATGGGGGTATCCGACAATTTCGGCCAGGCCTATGCCAAGGCCCAGATGAGTGCAGGTGTCATGCTCCCCCGCTCAGGGACCGCCTTCATCAGCGTGAACCAGCATGATAAGAAGAATGTGATCCGGATTGCCGATCGACTCCATCAGCTGGGATTCAAATTGATAGCCAGTCGGGGGACAATGATGGTTCTGAGAGAGCAGGGAATTCCAGTAGACAGAGTTTTCAAGGTGTACGAAGGACGCCCGCATATCGTGGACCTCATCAAGAGCGGCAAGGTGGACCTGATTCTGAACACTTCCTTGGGTAAGGACTCGTTTTATGACGAGCGGGCCATCCGTCGAGCCGCCATGCAGTACCACGTGCCGTGCATAACAACCCTTTCCGGAGGAGCGGCGGTGGCCAATGGGATAGCCGCCCTGCAGCAGCAAAAGATCGACGTCCGCTCCTTGCAGGAGTATCATGAGGCCCTCTCCAACGGTGTCCTGGAACGCAGCGAATCTGGACATTGACCGGCAAAGTTGCTAAGATTCTGTTGCATCCCTTCATGTGCAGGAGGACCCCGTCATGCCCGCTCAGATCCAGGAACAGAGATTTTTTCCTCGAACCCGAGTGAACTGGCCACTGGAGTACACGGGTGTTTCCAAGGCCCGGGGGTTGATTCACGAGGGGACGAAGCTTGCGGACTACAGCCAGGGCGGCGCCTGCTTCCTGACCATGTGCGACCTGGAAGTGGGGATGAAGATAAGTATGCATATCACGCTACCCGTCAGGATGGCACGCTCGTTGCAGTTGCAGGCGATCGTTGTGCGGGTAGATGAGTCGGCTGATGTGGGCGGCCTGTTCAAGTCCGCAGCCGTCCGCTGGATTCCAGGGGCACGCCGGACTCTCTCCACGATGAACTCCGTTCAACGCAAGGAGTCCATGACTACCTCGCACTAGGCTGGAACTGCCGCGAGACCGTCCAGCCGCTTTGAGATGATGCCAATGAACCACTGGAATTGGGGCTCAATCCCTCAGGAACAGCTAAACGAACGGCTCTCGCGAAAATTTGTCTCCGGGGAGAAAATTACCCTGGCCCAACTTTTCTTGCACCAGGGGTGCCTGGTTCCGGAGCACAGCCACGAAAGCGAACAGCTCTCACTGGTGATGACCGGTTGCCTGAAATTCAACGTGGAGAATCACGTCCAGATCGTGAAAACCAACGAGCTGTTGCGGATTCCTTCCAACGCCAAACATTCCGTAGAGGTATTGGAGGACTCTCTGGTTTATGACATTTTTTCACCCGTACGCCAGGATTGGTTGGATGGGAGTGATGCCTACTTGAGGAAGTAGGTTCCGGTTCGATCAGCGAGACTCCAGGGCGGGTCAGGAGAGAATGAAGTTGATGACCCCGAAAATCGATTTTCACAAGAGAAAGGTGAGTCTGATGAAGAAACGCTCGACTGCTTTGATGTTGGTGTTATTTCTGTTGTTAATCGCCTCTGTGACGCTGCTGGCACAGCGAAACCCCAGGGGAACGGCACGCTTTGAGAAAAACGGCCAGTTCGTCATGATCGAGTACGGTCGCCCGTCTCTCAAAGGGCGGGACATGCTCGGTCAACTGGAAGCTGGAAAAACCTGGAGGATGGGTTCCGACAAATCCACTACCTTGACTTGCAGCTCTGCACTCTCCTTTGGCAAGGTCAATATGGCTGCTGGATCTTACAGCCTCTGGCTGCGCAAACGGGCGGACAAGAGTTTTGAGCTGGTCATCAACAAGGCCACGGGCCAGTGGGGGACGGAACACAATGTTACGGACGATCTGGCTTCCGTCCCGCTGACCCCAAGTCAGGGAACGGACAAGGTTGAGCAATTTACACTCAACCTGAAAGAAGCCGGCAAAGGAGGGGAATTCCAGCTCCTTTGGGATACCACGATTTTGACGGCCGGATTCACCTTGAAGTGACGGTCTTTTCTGCCGGGTCACTCCCCACGACCCGGCAGTTCCACCTCCAAATACCTATTGCCTTCGCATCCACATGAACGCGACGACCAATTTCCTTGCGGTTGACATGGGGGCCTCCAGCGGAAGGATGCTGCTGGCCCGCTGGGACGGGGCGCGATTCACACTTCAGGAACTGCACCGTTTTCCCAACGGTCCGGTGGACTTGAACGGCCATCTGTATTGGGACGCCCTCAGGCTCTGGGATGAGATCAAAGCGGGCTTGGCCCGCTACGCCTCCCAATGCGGAGAACCCGCCTCGGCCATCGGGGTGGACACTTGGGGAGTGGACTTTGCGCTCTTGGACCGCTCCGGCCAGATGCTGGGGAACCCGGTGCACTACCGAGACAGTCGGACCGACGGGATGGTCGATCGGGCCTTCCAGTTGGTGCCGCGGCAGGAGATCTTCAACCAGACTGGAATCCAGTTCATGCAATTGAATACGGTCTTTCAGCTCTTGAGCATGGCTGAGGCCAGAGACCCTCGCCTGGACGCGGCGGAGACCCTGCTCATGATGCCTGACCTTTTTCATTACTGGCTCACCGGGCAGAAGACCGCGGAGTACACCATCGCAACCACCAGCCAGATGCTGCGTTGCCTTCAGCGGTCGTGGGCGGAGGAATTACTCAGCCGCCTGAGGATTCCGACACAATTCCTGCTATCTCCGGTTGGACCTGGAACCCTGGTGGGAAAAATCCGGGCCGAGATCATGTCGGAAACCGGATTAGGTCAGCCTGTTCCGGTCATTGCTCCTGCCAGCCACGATACTGCCAGTGCCGTTGCCGCTATCCCAGGGTTGGATGAGAACAGTGCCTATATCAGCAGCGGAACGTGGAGTTTGATGGGTGTGGAGATCCGACAGCCGATCCTCAACCAGAAATCACTGGACCTGAATTTCACCAACGAAGGCGGGGTGGACGGGACTTTCCGCTTCCTGAAGAATATTGCTGGGCTGTGGCTGCTCCAGGAAAGCCGCCGCCAGTGGCAACGCGAAGGGCAGGACTATTCCTGGGACAACCTGCTGGACATGGCCAGGCAAGCGGAGCCCTTCCACTCCTTGATCAATCCGGACGCAGCCGAATTCCTGAATCCAACCCACATGCCGGCAGCGGTTAGGACCTTTTGTCGGTCGACCGGCCAACCTGAGCCGCCGGGTGCTGGAGAGGTAGTACGCTGCTGCCTGGAGAGTCTGGCATTGCGCTATCGTTGGGTCCTGAAAGCTCTTGAGGATTTAACCGGGCGCCGGCTCAACGTGATTCGGATTGTCGGTGGCGGCAGCCAGAACCGGTTGCTCTGCCAGTTAACCGCCGATGCCTGTAATCGTGTGGTGGTTTCAGGGCCGGTCGAGGCAACTGCCCTCGGCAATGTCATGATCCAGGCGATCGCCAGCGGGCACCTGTCGAGCATATCTGAAGGCCGGCAAAGCATTGCGTTGTCGGTTGACCAGCAGCACTATGAGCCTCACTTTCAGTCGGCCTGGGACGACGCCTACGACCGGTTCTGCCACCTTATTCCGTAAGCTTGCACTTGAAAGGAGTCTCTTTCCATGTCTTCATACACGATTTCTCGACTTCCGGATCCGGTGCTGCCTGCCGTCAACGAGGTCCTTCTGGTGGCTAGTGGCGACCTGCGCCAGTCCGCGAACCAGATCTGCTGGCAGGCCCAGCAGGAGATGGAGGCTCGGGTGATCCAGGCGTTCGCCCACGAGGGCATCACGGTTAGACGTGCCCACCCCTATGACCCCAACCTGGGACACGGCTTCATCTGGAACCAGCGGATGGGCATGGATGTCTTTTCCACCATCCACCCCGAGGCCAGAATTATCGTGGCCGAAGCCGTATGGCAATACAGCCATCACGTGCTGGCAGGTCTTCGTCGCCATCGCGGGCCCATCCTAACGCTGGCGAATTGGTCAGGACAATGGCCAGGGCTGGTGGGGATGCTCAACCTCAACGGCTGCCTCACCAAGGCCAAGGTTCCCTACAGCACCCTGTGGAGCGAGGACTTCACGGATGAGTTCTTTCTCAAGGGGATCCGGCGCTGGCTGAAGGAAGGAAGGATCTCTCACGACACCAGCCATGTCAGGGAGATCGATCCAGGCTCGCTTCCCCCGGCAGAGGCCGAATTGGGTAGGGCCCTGGCGATGCAATTGCGCCGCCAGATGGCCATCCTGGGTGTTTTTGATGAGGGCTGCATGGGCATGTACAACGCCATTATTGAAGACGAGCTCCTCAATCCGATGGGGATCTACAAAGAGAGGTTGAGCCAGGCGGCTCTGGTGGCAGCCATGCGGGAAGTCTCCAGCGCCGAGGCCCAAACCATCCGGGACTGGCTGGACTTGCGCGGTGTCACCTTTGTTACTGGGCCTAATCCGGAGACCGACCTGACTGACTCCCAGATCCTCGAGCAGTGCAAAATGTATATCGCGGCTGTTCGTATGGCTCACGAATTCGGCTGTGACGCGATTGGGATCCAGTACCAGCAAGGCCTGAAGGACATGGCCCCCGCCTCTGACCTCGTGGAGGGATTGCTGAACAACGTGGAACGACCACCGGTCTACGACGCTCAAGGCCGGGAACTCTATGCCGGCCGGGCCCTGCCGCACTTCAACGAAGTCGACGAGTGCTGTGGGCTGGATGCCCTGGTGACGAATCGCATCTGGACGGCAATGGGGATGGATCCGGCTACGACATTGCACGATGTGCGCTGGGGCGACTGGTACAGGAGTAACGGGGATTCCCAATATGTCTGGGTATTCCTGATTTCAGGTGCCGCTCCGGCTTCTCACTTTATTGGTGGCTATAAGGGTGCCTCCAGCGAGAGGCAACCGGCCATGTACTTTCGGATGGGTGGCGGCACTTTGAAAGGGATCAGCAAACCGGGTGAAGTGATCTGGAGCCGGATTTATGTGCAGAATGATCGGCTGCATGCCGATCTGGGTCGAGCCAAAGCCGTTCAATTGCCACACCAGGAAACCGAACGGCGCTGGAAATTGACTACCCCGCAGTGGCCTGTCATACATGCAGTCCTGCCGGGAATCACTCGCGATCAGTTCATGGGTCGCCAGAAAGCCAATCATGTCAACGTTGTCTATGCGGATAACCCGGAAGAGGCAGAGCGAGCGCTGGCGGCCAAGGCCGCCATGCTGGCCGAGTTGGGTGTGAGGGTTTACCGCTGCGGCAGTTGACTTTGGCTCTCCAGAAAATCAGCCTTTGGCAGGAAGAGACCCCTTTGGGTTCCCTACGAATCAGAGGATTCACGATTCGCGGAGGATCCACTACAGCGAGCGTTCGCTAATCCCTGCAGACGTCGGGCCTTTTCGTCGTGATTAACGATGACCTTGGGACGGATCTGTGCCCGGACCATGCAAGACCGCATTACGTTCGCCCCGCCTCCATTTTCCTCTTCACATTTTCTATTTGTGCGCTATCATTAAATATACGCTGTTTCAAAGAAAAGGGAATTCACCAGAACACACTCAGCTTAGGCTTGCTTGTTGAATGGTGCGTAATCCCATGGGTTTAGTCTCGAAGAGGCCTACGATTCTAATGATAGCGGCCGTATTTCCTTGGCTCTCCTGGCAAGGCTTCGCCGAAGACATGGGCCGTTACCTATTTGCCACCAAAGCCGGGCTTTTGACTTCGGTGGAAGGACGGCCCACGGTCAGCCGCATCGGCCGGTTCGACAAGAGCAAGAGAATGCTGGAGTCTGGAACTTGTCTGAAAACCGGGCACGGCGATAAGGCGGAGGTTTCGCTGGGTCCCGGCAATTACCTGCGGGTTGGGGAGAATACCCGGGTTGAAATCGTCGAGACAGCCTTCGACCGGATGCACCTGGCCATTAGTCAAGGAGTGGTCATTCTACAGACCCCGCGGTTAAAGAAAAACGTCCTATCTCTAAAGGTGTCGACCCCCGGCGGCGACCTGATACCGGTAAAGGGCGCAAAGTGGCGCTTGGAGGTCACCCCCGATGGGACAGTAGAGATCTTCCTGTACCGGGGAATGCTGGAGTGGTTCAGGAATCCAGAAAGAATGGCTACCCTGAACCATGGGAATCATTACAGCCTAAGAGCTCCGGCCGTGCCCGAATTTCAACAGGTGAAGTTGGAACACCGGCACAAGGATGACCTTGACCGCTGGAGCGACCATCGCGCGGAAATTCTGCTCAGGCAGGAGGGTTGGGGAGGCGTTTACAGTCAGGGACATTCGATTCCTCTGCACTGAAGAAACCCGTTCCTCTTGCTGGGGAATGGCCAGCAGAAACCCTTGTGCCCCGGGTCTCGCGCACCAGTGAGTTCTCTGCTGGCTCGATTTAATGTCAGTTGTCAACTGGTGTTACCTCATTTTCATCTGCCGCTGGTGGACCTGCCAGATTCTCCCTGAAAATCGTTGCATAGACTCGCTGCCTTCTATTGCATCGGCTGCCAGTCTTGTACGATGGTCTGTCCGGAAGGTGACGTACTTGCCATGCTGGGGGGGAAAGCGGTCATCGTTAACGGATACAAATGTATTGGCCACAGCCTCTGCGCCGAGGCCTGCCCTGTAGGCGCCATTACGATGGTCCTGGTGCTCGGCCGGACCGGCACTCCGAGAAAACTCGGAGTTCAGGGAGAGGAACTCCCAAAGGTCATGTATCGCCTCATCGAGGCGGATCATTACGTGAACAAGAAAATCCTTGTGGTGGGAGGTGGCGACAGTGCCATCGAGGCAGCCATGGGGCTCGGGCACCAGAGCGGCAACAAGGTTATTCTCTCGTACCGAAAAGAATCGTTCAGCCGAATCAAAGAACGAAATGCAAAGCGGATTGAAGACTGCGTACGGTCAGGGAAAGTCAAAGTCGTATTCAACTCGATCCCTGTGGAATTCAAGGAGGATGCCGTTGTTCTGGATGTCAACGGCGAGATGCTGGAGATTCCCAACGATTTCGTCTGGATCTTTGCGGGTGGCACCCCTCCCAACGACTTCCTCAAGAAGATCGGCGTCGAGTTCGGAATGCGCGACATGACTCTGGAGGCAAGCAACGAAGCCCGACAGAAAGAATAGAAAAGAAAGGAGGAATAGGGTCAGATCTCATTATTTGTTAATCGATGGTTGGCTTGAGAGTTCAGCTGGGCAGATTTCCGATCGCAAACGCTTTGCTG
>JBGPHY010000084.1:0-13212 GCA_041484625.1 Terriglobia bacterium
CGGGGAACCTTGGAGAATTCTGTTTCAATGTCCGGAAGTCGACCCCGCAGGGACTCCAATGGACAGAACAGGAGATCAACTTCAGAATGCAGAACCTTCCAGAGGGCCACCGCCCGCTCTGCCTGGATCTCTGGGTGAGGGGAGAGCCCGCTATAAGGCCCGGGTTCTATCGCGGGGAACGCCGCTACAGACGAAGGGCCACGGCCTGAGAATTGCCGGTGGAAGAACACAGTGGGTGGCCTGAGTTTCTCGATTGCCTGGTTGTTCGAGCAGACGCACAGCAGTGGCCTCTCGAGCAGCCTCTGTAGAATGGCCAGGTAGGCAGGTATTGCGGAGGGCGTGATGCCGCTCAGCGTCAGATGCTGCTGTCCGGACCGGAGATGGTCGAGAAGGGAAACCAGCTGTGGATCTTCCAGCAGTCTTGTTAGCAACCGATGAGTGAACACGTGAAGAAACCGGGAGGATGCCAGGCTAATGGGAACTCACGAAACTCCTTGGTATAGACGGAGAATTCGATGGATGATGTCGGAACTGGAATAACCCAGTTCGTACGGGATGGATACAACCTTTCCCCCCGCAGCTTCTACCTCTTGCCGGCCCACGATCTCGCCAATTCTCCAATCTCCGCCTTTGACCAGCACGTGGGGGAGGATGGCCTTTATCAATTGCCGCGGGGTCGTCTCATCAAAGACCGTCACGTAACTGACACTCTCCAAACCGGCCAGAATCTGGCAGCGCTCCATCTCGGTCAGAATCGGGCGCTGTTTTCCCTTGATTTCACGGACGGACCGGTCGCTGTTCACCCCCACCACCAGTGCATCCCCCAGCCGGCGGGCCTTCTCCAAGTAAACAACATGCCCCGGATGCAAGAGGTCGAAGCAGCCGTTGGTAAAGACGATTCGGTTTCTACTATCTTTCAGTTCCTGGACTTTGGAAAGCAAGGCCAGGATTGATAGAATCTTTTCCACGCAGTCTCCGGGCGGACTTAACTTGGGGAAGTCACCGCCTCGGAATTATAGCATAGCCTCCGGGTCGTTGATCCCCGGTGTTGGATGGCGGGAGTATCACATCTTGGACCGGACAGTGTATCCAATCCGCGCAAAGCGCCACTGGGTGAAAAACCTGTTGTGGTTGGGGAGCGGCATCGTGTTGTACCTGGTGCCGCTCATGATGATTCGCCACGAGACTGATGACTTGGAATTCCTCCCCGGAGAAATCCGCGGACAGTTGCGCACTCCGATCTTGACGATCCGCCTAAAAAAGAGTTCCTTTCCCAAGTCCAAGGACTCATCTCGACGAGGGATGCCTGCTCTTCTTGTTCATGGGGTCTCAGCCAGCAAATCGGCGATGATTCAGTTGGGAGTCCGCCTGGCACACCGGGGAATCGAATGTCATTTGCTGGATTTACCTGGACATGGCAGTTCGGTTGAGCGGTTCAGCCCGCGTGCCGGCGTCCAGGCCGTACGGGAGGTGATCGATGCCACTCGGCGAGCCAATCCCGGCCGGTCGGCTGAACTCCTGGTGATTGGCCATTCGCTGGGAGGCAGCCTGGCACTTGATGCGGCTCGTGGTGACGATGAGGTGACGGTCATTGGATTATCCCCCGCTGCTGCTCCTTTGACACCCGAAGTTCCCCGCAGACTCCTCTTGATTATCGGACAGTACGATCTCCCGACGGTACGTCGAGGGGCGGCATTCATGTTCGAGAGAGCCACCGGGATCCTACTGCCCTCGCCCTTGTCTCCTGGATCCTGGCGCTCACCCACACATTCCAAGGAACTCGTGGTGCTTCCTGGGGCGGACCACACCTCCACAGCTCTCCGAAGTGAGTCCTCCGAGCAGATTTCCAAATGGCTAATGGAACAACATCCGGAGTCTCGCCTCCTCGATCCCGATCATTCTGAGCATCTGCTGTGGCGGCTGGTAAGTTGTTCCTGCTTATTATTGATATTTCTGCCGGCTTTTCACCTCGCAGCCGACCTGATTGAACAAATCCCAGGCCTGGGGCGAACGGCGAGAACCCCTGACACATGCCCCACTCATGGAACCCCAAATCCTCCTGCTGACCGATCGAAGATCCGAAGATGGCTTGCTGACCGCTCCCAACGGATTTCCCCTTTGGGATCGTACGCGCTGGCAAGCCTGGTTGGCGTAATCATCCTGTCCCTAGTGAATCCCTGGAAATCTCTACATCTCTTGGGAGGTGGATTCCTAACCGGCTTCCTTTGTCTGGCAGGCCTGACGCTCCTCATTCTAAAGTGGCCCCAGGGCCTCTCTTTGAGTGTGGCCGATTTGTTGAAGGTCTTCGTGGCCGTGGGGATAATTGCTTTCTGGCTGGGGCCTGAACTCTCAAATTATTTTGTTCACCTCTCGTGGGTGCCCTCCAGGTTGTGGCGAATTCCGTTGATTACGCTTAGTGTCCTGCCCTTTTTCCTTGCCGACGAATGGGTCTGTCGCAAACAGCTGAAAGATATTGGGACGCTCAACCTCTGGTTCTTTCATCTGTCGAGCCGCTTCCTGATGGCTCTGGCTTGGATCCTTGGGTTTTTCGTTTTGACGAACGGGGAGTTTTTGATACTTTTAGTTCTGCCGGCGACAATCGCCTTCAGTGTGCTTGGCTGGTTCTATTGCGAAATCGTGTATGAGCAGACCCAGAGCGTAGCGGCCTCAGCCTGGTTTGGAGCTTTGCTATCTGGTTGGTTCATCAGTGCCTTCTTTGCTCAGGTATGAATTTCTTTATCTGCCAGTTGGTCTTCACGACGGCTCCTCGACACTTGTCGAACGATAGAAAGCGGACCAGGGGAGGGGAAACCTGTCTATGAGAATCGGCATCATCGGTGCAGGACCTGCAGGAACCGAGTGTGCGGCCATCCTGGGAGAGGCAGGTATCGAAGTCCTGCTCTTCGACTACCATGGCGCCTGGGAAAAACCTTGCGGGGGTGGTGTGACCTACAAGGCCTTGCACCGCTACCCGTTCCTGTCAGACTGTCTCGAGGCCACACGGCAGGTCCGTCAGATGGAGGTGGTTTCCCCTCAGGGACGGCTCCTTACCGTACCGCTCCATTTTCCATTCTTCATATACTCCAGACAGCTGTTGAATCGTATCCTGCTGGAGCGGGCGATTTCGAAGGGAGCGCAGTTCTGCCAGGAGCGGGTCCAGTCCTTGGGGACAGAAGGGTCGGGTTGGCGGCTTGGCACCGATCGATCGGAATACCGGGTCGATTTCCTCGTGGGAGCCGACGGAGTCAACAGCCTGGTCCGCCGGCGCCTGACGCAGCGATTCGCCGCCCAAGACCTGATGATGACTTATGGCTATCGCCTGACTTGTGAAGGCAACAACACAGCTGTAATCAAGTTCTTTCCCAACTTCCCCGGTTACCTGTGGGCCTTTCCAAGGGCCCAGGGTGTTTCCTATGGCATCTGTGCGAAGCTGGGTCGGGTTGAGACGCCCGTTCTGAAGGCGAGGTTCCACGATTACCTGGAGGCGAATGGCAGTTCCCTCCCCCCGACTTCGCATCCAGGCTTGAAGGACCGGGCCGGCGCATTCTACAGCGCCCTGCTGCCTTCGCTACGTCCCGAGACCTTCCGCGGCAACCGCATTTCCGGTGCGAACTGGGCCCTGGTAGGGGACGCTGCCGGTTTTGCCGACCCGGTCACAGGGGAAGGCATTTATTATGCTCTTCGCTCCGGGCAGCTCCTGGCGGAAGTCCTGCTGGCCAGCAGGCCGGATTTCTACCCTGCCGTCTGTCAATCCGATTTTGTTTCGAATCTCATTTGCGGCGCGGAATTCTTCGAAAAGTTCTATACTGGCGATTTCCTGGGTTCCAGCTTCATTGACCGTATGGTCCAGTTCTCCGGGCGAAGCAAGACCCTCAGGCAGATAACGAATGCTTTTGTGGCGGGGCAACAGCCATACAAGACGCTCCGCTCAGCCTTGCTCCGAAGACTCCCAAAAGTGGGAGGGGAAATGCTCCGATCAATAGTATTATCGTCTTGATACCTTAAAATGGAGGTAACGCATGTCGAAGAAGTTCATGCTTATGCTGGTGCTGGGAGTAGTGCTCTTTGCAGTGAGTTGTGCCCCGAAGCAGGAGGCCCCTGCGCCTTCGAAGCAGCCGGTAACAACGACCGATGCCTTCCTGGGCCGTTGGGATGTGACGATGAAGACAGAGAAAGAGGAGTACCCCTCCTGGTTTGAACTGGCAACCGAGGGGACGCAGTTTAAGGGTCAGTTTGTGGGTCGATCCGGAAGTGCGCGCCTCATTGCCCGTATTATCATTTCAGGTGAGCAGTTGGAGTTTTCACTGCCTAAGCAATACGAAAAGCGGACCGACGACCTGGTTTTCAAAGGGAAGTACGCGGAGGGACGGATCGAAGGGACAACCACCAGTGAGGAAGGAAAGACCCTCCAATGGAGCGCCGTTCGAGCACCATCGCTGGACCGAATGGGCGTGCCTGAATGGGGAGACCCGGTAAAGCTCTTTAACGGCAAAGACCTCACGGGTTGGAAAGCGCGAAATCCCGAAAGCAATGGATGGAAAGTAGTAAACGGGGTTTTGGTCAACAAGACACCGAGCAGCGACCTCATCACCGAGCGGGAATTCGAAGACTTCAAGCTCCATGTGGAATTCAATGTCCCCAAGAACGGCAATAGCGGCGTTTACCTGAGGGGCCGTTATGAAATCCAGGTCGAAGATATCTTCGGGGCAGGCGAAAGCGGTGGGATTAAACTGGACAGCGTGCACATGGGCGGGATTTACGGCTTCGTGGCGCCCACGGTAAATGCTGCCAAGAAGGTGGGAGAGTGGCAGGCTTACAACATTACCTTGGTAGGGCGCAAAGTGACGGTCGCTCTGAACGGGAAGACGATCATCGACAACCAGGAGATCCCCGGTATCACGGGTGGAGCGCTCAACAGCCAGGAAGGAGCGTCCGGCCCCATCTTCGTCCAAGGGGACCACACCAGCATTTCCTATCGGAATATTGTCGTCACTCCGGCCAAAAAGTAGCTGGAAAGCCAGGCTAGCCACCCGGCCCTGGATTTTTCGTGTATACAAAAGCCCACCCTTCCCGCATCCAATGCGGTTGGCGTGGCTACCAAGACTGGATTTTCATAGAAAAAGTTATAGGTGACGCCTCGGGGTACCTCCCCCGGTGAAAATGCAGAGCAGACCTTGATTTGTAAGGCTTGGGACAGTTTACTGAACAGGAGACAATAAGTCGCAGGTCTCAGGAACCGAGGTCTGCTGGAATGAGACACGCATCCAAATGAAGAAAGTCGGACAATTCGGAATCAGCTTGGGGTTGACGCTGCTCATTGGATTCATTGTCTATAGGGGTGTCCCCGACTGGGGGCACGCCTGGCGGGTCATGGTCCAGGGACGGCCCCTCCTGATGCTGAGCGGACTCGTATTTGTCATGGTGCACATGGTTTTGCGGGCCCTCCGTTGGGGTGTCCTGCTCAAGCCGGTCAAGAGGAAGATTGCCTACAAGAACCTTTTCTCTCTGACTCTGGTGAAATATGTCGTCAATGTTGTCCCGCCCCGGACCGGAGAGGTGGTTGCTTCCATTCTGCTGGCTCGCAAGGAACAGACTTCCGCGACTTCCGTGATTGCCGCTTCACTGCTGGAGAGAATCCTGGACACGGGAACGGTGGTGGTGTTATTCGGACTGTACCTGTTCTCTTTTTCGCACTGGTACCCACCGGACTCGCAGCGCGGGAGAGAAATCATGCGTGCCGTGCAGAGCTTCTCGATCAAGGGGTTCATTGGTCTTTGCGTGTTATTCGCGATTCTGGCTTTGCTGCTGCGCAATAATAACTGGATCGAGCGGGTGCCGTGCAGGATTCGCAAAATCCTCCAGTCCTTCCTGGAGGGATTTCGAGCCTTGCAGCAGGGAGGGGCATTGGTCAAGAGCCTGGCACTATCCCTGGCCATTTGGCTGGTCATCACGTGCCAGGTTTGGATGATGCTCAGAGCCTACCTGGAGACTTTCCCTTTCACGGGGGCCTTATTCCTGATGTGCATCACGGTTGTCGGGGTAGCGATTCCTACCCCGGGGGGAGTCGGAGGATTTCAGTTCTTCATGAACATGGGCCTGGTGAACTTCTTCACCCACTACTTGTCGGCCACAGATCCCAGCTCTCAAGCCGCCGGTATCAGCAATGGATGCTACCTGGTTTCCATGGTCCCCGTGATCCTGGTCGGGCTGGTTTTCCTCTACCGCGAAGGCCTTTCCCTTGGCCGGATCTCACAGCTTACCAAACATGAGAAAGCTGCTGGAGAACTTACCCACAAGCCTGCTTCCTGAAACCTCATTTTCCCGCCAACAGTTCCCGGAAGGCAAGGTAGAGTGAGGGGGCTGTATCATGGCCGCAGGAGTTGATTTCCCCGTACTGGGATTCCTTGCGTCCGTAAGCGTATGGCGGTTTCTCGTCCCACTGGGACTTGGGAATAATGTACCCCACTTCGTCATTTGCCAATCCAAAAACAAGCTTGTACCGACCCTGCATCAGGGCCCGTAAAGGCGGCTCTTCCCGCGCTGCGCCTGGAAAATCTGCACCGCTTTCCTGGGGGTTTTGAATCCCCCCGTTGACCAATTCGGGATAGATCTCTCCCGGGACCCCCAGAATCTGGGCAGGACCGAGCGTGATGGTATCGATTTCGGTCTGGATCTCTTTTCCGATCGGAACATCAAAAGTCACGCCCCATTTCTCACCGGGTTCGACGGAGAAATCGACCTGCCCATTGGTGAATAGCTGGCGGGGCATCAGATGCAGTCCGCTGGCCAGCCGGAAGTGCGGATTGGTGAGGGGAAGGTAAATCACCTTTGACCGGATGTCTACGCGCTCGATAGGCACAGGCTTGGCCTTCGGGATTGCCGCCAGGACCACCTCCGCTACGCCCTCGCCCACGATCTGGGCCTTTCGCCACGAATGCTCCTCAGCAGGCCGCAGAGTGGCCGGGTCTTCCACTACCGCTCCTTCCGAGGTCAGCAAGCCACCGATCGAACCCACAAAGAAAATAGTTGTTCCTCCCAACATCTTCTCGATGGCTTGTCGCAAGTAGTAAGGATAATCCGCGGTGATCAGAGTATTGTCTCCTCCCAAAACCTCGGGATGGCTGCTCCAGTTGACCAGGGTTCCGATGGTCTTTCCGTTCCGGTCTTCGGCATGCATGAAGAGTACGGTTTCGTCTTTGACTTGAGGCAGTCGGATGTCTACCTGGTAACCGTGGGTCTCGGCTGACCCGAAGCGGATTTGGGCCGGTTTGCGTTGACGGTATGCTGCTGCAACCGTGTCCACTACAGATGCATTCACGAATTCCAGGTACCCGGAGTTGATGCCGCTTTGCTGGACGGTCTTGCCCCAGAGTCCCATGGCGTCCGGCCCCTCGTGGACATGGGTGCAGGCAACCAGCAAATGATCAACCTTCATCTCGGGATACTTTTCATGAAACCCCCTCCTGATTTTGAGGACTTCAGGGTAGTGGTAGCCAATCAAGTCCAGCGACACCAGCGCCACGGTTTTCTGCTGACTCCCAGTTCCCGCCGTCACCACCAGGCAGCGCGACCAGAGGTCATCATGGATCCCGGTGGCCTGCCGGCCGTGGCTGTAGCCGGCTATCCAAACCGGCATCTCTGTTGAGCCGACTTTTGGTGTAATCGTCGTCCCGGAAACACCCACCAGGGCCTCCGGAGTGGATGCGGAGAAACCCGGAGACAGGCTACAACACCAGAAGAGTAGCAGTGGTCCAAAGAGAATGAAATGCCGGTGGGCCGGCGAATTGCACCCGGTTCTCATGGGAATTGCAAACCCCCTCGTGAATGTGACGCTTACAGCCATTGCCCTCTGGATCATCCGCATTCTGCTTGCGCAATTTCCCGAGGACCGGCTCTGTTCCCCGAGTCGCACCAAGTCCCGGAAAAAAGACATCTAGTTCCGAGACAAAGGGATCTTTCTGTAGAATCTGTACGCCTACCAGGAGGTGAGCTGAGATGCCAACCCCAGCGCCTCGTCGTACACGAGGTCATGCCCTGGTATATCCAGCTGATCCGCTAGCAGACCATCCTCCTCCATAGTCTTGAGGGCGACCTGTCTCTGGACCACCGGCTGGTCTTCCAGTTGGGCAAGGGCTTCCAGGATCTCGGAAACCTGACCGTGTTCATCTTGCACTGCGCAACGGATGTCGAACCTCACTCGGGGCTTTTCCGAGGAAAACAGGCTGATGGAGGTCACTCGTCCTGTATAACCCCTTGCCTCCCCGACCAGTCGAATCTCCATCTGAAATTCCCTCGGGCGCCTATCGAGGACCAGGTGATGACACAACCCGGCCACATGATGACGATACGGCACGGGCTTACAGCCCAGACGCCCAGCGAACCACCCCGCTAGGAGCAGTGGTTGTGCCGGAAGAGTGCTGACCCTTCGGCTGCTGCCCTGGTACTCAACGAGCACGCGATCAATCTGCTCTAGCTGTGCCAGGGCGGCGGGGGAATCGAAGAACTGGGCCGTCAGTTCTCTCCAAGGTAGCAGGCGGGACCAGTTCAGGTCCCCCAAGGCCGCTCTTGTCCCGTTCCCGAAAGGCAGAGACAGAAGCCGCTTGAACTGGCTTTTGGGGTTGGGGAATTGAGCAGAGTCAAGGATCACCCTGTTGGCAACAGGAAATAGCTTTTCAAAAACTACGTTCTCGATCGCGGAGAACTCGGTCCACCACAGGAACACCGGAAGATCCGGGAGCAGGAAGGGGATGGCCGCACCGGGCAGGTGAGCGACGGACTGCCCGCGAGCGTTCAAGATGATCTGTTCGCAGCAGACTTGCTTGGCTCCGCCTCTGGGAAGATGACAGTGAGCCGCCACCCAGGCGGTCAGTTCCGCAGGCTCCAGGTCGGACTCGGCCACCATGACGATGGAACGGTTTGGATGACGGACAGTCAGGCGCCCTATAACTTCGGTGGCCTTCCGGGTCTGATCGCCACTCAGGTAAACCAGAAGATTCAGGGCGCAGGATCGCAGGACAGGAGTGGAGGTACCTCCCTCTGAAGCTGTTTTCCACAACCGGCTCAGCTCCCGTTCGATGCTCGCGACATCCACTGCCTTAGGTTGACCGAACTCCGTCGTATCACCAGCGGACATAGTTCACAGCCTTCGCCACTGACGGCCGTCTCTCTCGATGAGTTCGTCCGCGACCAGTGGCCCCCAGGATCCCGCCTCATAGTTAGGGAACTCCGTCCCCTCATTCTGCCAGGCCTCCAGGATGGGGGCCATCAGCCCCCAGGCACATTCCACCTCGTCACTGCGGGTGAAAAGCGTGGCATCCCCCTGCATGCAATCCAGCAGGAGCGTTTCGTAAGCGCTAGGGAGGTCGTCACCAAATGAACTCCCATAACGGAAATCCATGATGACCGGACGAAGCAACATCCCCTGGCCAGGCAGTTTGGCTTCGAATTTCAGCGAGATGCCCTCGTCGGGTTGTATGCGTAGGGCCAGCACATTGGGGTCCAGCAGGCTGGCAGTCGATCTGCCAAACAGCAGGTGGGGGGGCTGTTTGAATCGAACCGCGATTTCGGTCACCTGCTTGGGGAGTCTTTTGCCTGAACGCAAGTAGAATGGCACATCCGCCCAGCGCCAGTTATCCACAAAGAATCGCAAGGCCGCGTAGGTTTCAATCTGCGAGTGCGGGGACACATTGGGTTCGGCCCGGTAGGCAGGCACCTGCCGACCCAGCAATGAACCAGTTCCGTATTGACCCCTGACGGCGAAGTGCCTGACCTCCCCCACCGTGAACGGGCGAATGGTCCGTAGGACTTTGACCTTCTCGTCGCGGACAGATTCGGCATCGAACGCCACCGGTGGTTCCATGGCCGTCAAACAAAGCAGTTGCAGCAAATGATTCTGCAGCATGTCCCGTAAAAGCCCAGCTTCCTCATAGTAGGCTCCACGGTTTTCCACCCCCAGAATTTCCGCGGCCGTGATTTGCACCGAATCGACGTAACGCCTGTTCCAGATGGGTTCGAAAATCCCGTTGGCCAGCCGAAGCACCAGGATGTTTTGCACCGTTTCCTTGCCCAGATAGTGGTCGATCCGGTAGATCTGGTTTTCACCAAAGACCCGATGAATTGCCCGATTCAGCTGACGGGCCGACTCCAGGTCTCGCCCGAAAGGCTTCTCGACGATGATACGGACCCACTCTCCACTAGAGTCGTCGCCACGGGAAAGCCCTGCCTGCCCCAGGTTCTCGACCACTGCCGGGTAGGAACTGGGAGGCAGAGCCAGGTAAAAGATTTTCCGTCCCCGGGTACCCCGTTCGTGATCAATCTGTTCCAAGGCGGTCTTGATTCGAGAGAAGTCCCCCGCCTGGTGGGGGTCTGCCGACAGGTAGTAAAGCCCCTGGGCGAAGCTTGCCCAGGGGCCCTCTGCGGGTCCGTTAGCGCCGGACAGGCCTATCCCCTCCCGCATACGATCCCGAAACTGGTCCTGGTCCATGGATGTACGCGCCACACCTAACACGGAGAAACCATGCGGCAACAGGTTCTGCTGCGCGAGATTGAAGAGAGCGGGAAGAAGCTTGCGACGCGTGAGATCGCCGGAGGCGCCAAAAATTACCAATGTACAAGACTCGACCGGCCGTTCGATCCGGAGACCCTCACGCAGCGGATTTGCCTTCAATACGGTGGCGTCCACCATCGTCATACTGACCCTAGTCGCGATGGGCCATTGCGCCTCTCATGAAAATGGCCGCAGTTTGGAGTGTCGGCTTTAGCCGGCACCGCCTGAAGGCGGATCTCCAGACCCCATTTTCGTCCGCGGCGGCGTGCCCAATTAGTGGATGATCAACTTCCATGAAAATATGTTCTCCGGGAGGACTGAGTCTCGCGGAGCCGAGCAATTGGCAAGAGAGCGGGGTCCGCCTAAGCCTTTCCCCCCTGCCTCCATATCTCTCAATCCTTCAAGTACCGCTCGAGTTCCTTGATTTTTTCTACCCGACGCTGGTGGCGTTCTATACCGGAGAAGCGGGCCATCAGCCAGATCCTCAAGATATCCAGCGCCAGTTCCGGCCCGATCACCCGGGCACCCAGACAGAGGATGTTGACATCGTCATGCTCCACGCCTTGCCGGGCAGAGTAGGAATCATGGCAAAGTCCGGCCCGAATGCCGGGGAGCTTATTGGCGGCCACACTGGCACCGACCCCACTGCCGCATAACAGCACTCCCCGCTCGGCTTTGCCTTGAAGTACGGCCTCGGCGACCATTTTAGCAAAATCGGGATAATCCACAGGATCGGAGTTGTTCGTCCCCAGGTCCAGGACCTCGTGCCCAGCTGACAGAAGGAAAGCAATAATGGGTCCCTTCAGTGAAAAGCCGGCGTGATCCGACCCGACCGCAACTCGCATGAGTCCTCCCGTACAATCAGAGTGGGCCGGCTCCGGCTGGGCAGATATCTCTCTTGATGGAAGTCCACCAACGCCCAGCACAGGCCGTGATCCATTTTGTGTCAATTTAACGTGGAAGGGTTGCTATGGACAATACAAAAAAAGGAGATGGACCAGATAATGGAGAGTGATGGACCGATCCGATGCAGGTTCTGTTTGACGAGAAGGACAAGGGGGAATATCTTGGGAGCAGATACTCGGGGCAGAACAGTGACGACTTTTGGCGCTGGGGGTCATGAAACTCCCTTAGAGGGTGTCTTACAAGTGGCATTCCCAGGGGCGTAGCGTTGTGGTAGTGGGTGGAGGGTCGCGCTCCGTCGCGACCCCCCAGGCGCCGACAGACCGGCGCCCTCCATCTGCGAATATTCCCCAGGGCTTTTTGGCACCCTCTTGGATTGGAGTAGGCAATGGAAAGCAAAGAGGTGGTGCGCAGAGCGATCGAGTTTGAAACCCCCCCACGGCTGCCCTTCTTCCTGGGAAGTTGGTCCGACAAGTTATCCGCCGTGGCACAGGATTTCCCCAACGATGTCTGTGATTGCTGGGAAATGGACAGACAGGAAAATGGGTGGTTCTTCGACAATCCGGCTCGAGATGACTGGGGATGCCAATGGGTAAGAACAGAAGTCAATAACATGGGGCAGGTTGTGGGCCATCCCCTTGAAGACTGGGCCCAATTAGCGTCCTTTAGGCCGCCGAACCCGCGAAACCCCTTCTATTTCGAAAGAATTGAGGAAGGAATCAAAGTCGCCAGGGATCGATACGTCGTCATCACGAGTCACTTCACTCTTTTTGAACGATTGCACATGCTTCACGGATTTGCTGGAACCTTGGAGGACTTCTATCTCGAACCGGAGAAGATACACCAGGTGCTCGACACGATCCTTGAGTTCAAGATTGATCATATTGATGAGGCCGCGAAACGATTTGGACACCGCATCCACGGTATCTTTCTCACCGATGATTGGGGCACTCAGGGAAATACCTTTGTTTCATCGAAGCTATTCAAGGAGTTCTTCTTCGGCAGATACAAGCAGCTTTTTGATTCCATCCATGGTCACGGATGGCATGTCATCTTGCATAGTTGTGGAAAAGTGAATGACTTTGTGCCCCTGTTCATCGAGATGGGTGCCGACGTCCTCAACCTGCAACAGCCTCAAGCATACGGCATCAAGGAACTGGGAACGGCGTTCGCTGGGAAGGTGTGCTTTCTGACGACGGTCGACATTCAGGCTACGTTGCCAAGAAACGATCCTGAAGCAGTGCGAGCGGAAGCTCGAGAACTGGTTGAGAGCTGGTCCACTCCCGAGGGCGGATTTATCGTCTTTAATTATGGTGATTCTGAAGGCATCGGAGTGCGGGATGATATTGCCGAAGTCATGTTCAGAGAGTTTTACGATCTCAAGGAATACTGGATCAAAGAAGGAGCTCCAACCAGCAAGCGCTTAGACGGCTCCTGAAAATGAGGGAGTCTTTCTTGGTTTCAGCTTGCTGATATCAGCCCCGTAGGGATTAAATTATGATCGAGATTGGATTTCATACGGATGCTTTCAATTCCAGTTATTGGAGCTTTGACCAGTGTCTTACCTGGTGCCATCGACAGGGCCTGAAGTACATCGAGTGTGGTGCCATCGACGGCGTGAGTTGGATACATGGTCTCGGTTACCAGCCCCACATCGCGTTGTGGCAAGACCCCCTGCAAATGCGGAAAAAGATGGAAACACTCGGCATTCAGTTTTCGCAGATCGACGCTGCATTTCCTTTGTCATTGCCGGAAGGAGCCAC
>JBGPHY010000085.1:0-13155 GCA_041484625.1 Terriglobia bacterium
CCAGAATGGGAACATCGGTTTCGACATCCCCCCCGCTGGCTTTAGCCACAAGATTCAGGTTCAGGTCTTTGCTCAGGTTGAGGTGGATGCTTCCTCCTGAAGTGCTTAGTTCGCAGTCCGAAGTCGGCTGACGGGAGATCGTCGCTCGTATTGATCCCCCCGAAGTGGAGGCCTTCACATCCCCCATCACTTCGTCGATCTTGACACTGCCTCCGGAGGTATGGGCATTCAGGGGCCCGGTCACCTTGCCCAGATTGATGCTTCCACCAGAGGTATTAACATCCACTTTTCCCCCACATTCCTGGACGGTAATGCTGCCCCCAGAGGTCTTGCCGGAGATAGTGCCCTGGACGTGGTCAAAGTTCAAGCTCCCGCCGGAAGTTCGGGACACAACCTCTCCTTCCAGATCATTTACGGTAATGCTGCCCCCTGCGGTCTTCAGGTCCAGGTTATATTTCCGTGGTACGGAGATAACGTATCGGACCTCCAGGCGATTCCACAAGTTGTTCCAGAACCCTGAACTGCACCCCGTGGTCCTTACCAGCACGTCGTTACCTTCCTGCCGGAAATCCACTTGGTGCTCCCGCAAGATCTCGTCCGTCTGGCGAGAGTCGGAGGTCTTGATCTTGCGGACCACCTCGATGCTGACCTCGTTGTTTTCAGCGGCCGATACTTCGATTGATCCGAAATTGACGTCCAGCGTCAGTCGCCCTCCCGGGCCAACCTGAAACGATTTCCTGATGCTGGCATCCCGTTCCGCAAGCATTTCATCACAACCAGCAAGGGCAATCAGCAGGCCCGTCAGCATTGCTAACCTGAAAATATAGAACCGAGTCCTCAACATATTCCCTCCTCACACCATGCCTTCTCAAGCTATTGGAACGCCGTGGTCATCAAAGTCCAGAGAATCTTGGGGAAATCAGCAGGGGCGGCTGAGAAAAAACTCTCTCCCTTAGAGACAGACCGCCCCGTTATGAAACAGAACGAAGGCACCACCGGAAATGTTCCCTCTTTTTCTGTATTTCCCACGTTTTAGGATTCCAGAGTAAAATGCGATGAAGACTCCAACAAGCATGCTTAGGAGACCAATCTCATGAAAGCCCGATCGTTCTCTTGGCTGTTGGTGGTTTTGTGCTGGATTTGTTCAGGCACGGCGTCGACCGGCTTCGGCCAGAGTCAATCCTCGGAACCTGAAATCCCCTTTGCCCACACCTCCAAATCGGATCTGAACAATTACCATGTCAGACTGGAAACCTCGATGGGCACGATCGAGGTGGACCTGTTCCCGCACTTTGCGCTGGAGCACGTGCGCAATTTCCTCCGCTTGTCGAAACTGGGGTTCTATGACCACACCTCCTGGCATCGGGTACTGCCGGGGGTGCTCATCCAGGGAGGAGAGTTGAATACCTGCCAGCCGGCACTCGACCCCCAGGAAAAGAACCGTTATGTGCGGCGGTTACAGCCCGAGTTTTCCAGCTTGAGACATGAAGCAGGCACCTTGTCCATGGCCCGGGCCCAGGCTCTGGATAGCGCTGAAACTTCCTTCTTCATTTGTGTGATTCCTCAGCCTTCGCTGGATGGAAAGTATTCCATTTTTGGGAAAGTAGTGTCAGGGATGGACGTGGTTCGCAAAATTGCTGCGGTACCCATTGAGAAAGGGAGTGTGCCTAAGAAGCGGGTTGAACTAGTGAAGGCAGCGGTAGTGGAGATGAAGCCTTGAGGCGGGTAAGCTGTGGGCTGGAGGCTGGTCTTGCTTCTTCCTTGGCGGGACCTCAGCTGGCCGAGGCGGCCGCTGCTCGATTCTGCCGGCGAGTCTGGATCAAACCCCTTTCCCGGAGATCATCCAGCCAAATCCCCACCACTCCTCCATAATTGAGGTAGTGGATCACTTCCGATCGGCTCAGGGTCTGCCATCGATGATCCGGCCCCAGGTATCCTTCCTCTTGGGTCTGGAATTCCCTACGCTGGATGGATCCGTCCAAAGTCCTCCGGAATTCCACCACAGGGGACTGGTTGCCATTCTGTAACCGGAGTGTTGAGCCCGTCTGATTCTCCAGGATGGTGGTCCCGTCTCCCGGGGTTTCCCTTCTCTTCTGCTCGAAGTACTTTTCCAGAGTCTTTGTTTCATCAGCATTCAAAAGGGCTTCTACGATCTCCACGAAATCGGGAGAGGCGGCAGAAACCGGCTTGCCTTCCCTATCAACGATGGAGGCCTTGCCGGGGTCGAACCAGATTTCCTGGCCCATCATCATATCCAGCACTGAAAAACCGTGATCATGTCCCACCAGTGAGAATCTTTGAGCGCTAGCCATTGTGACTTCCTTCTCCCCAAAGCCGCACAAATTGCCGGGCTTAAACTTGAACTAGGACTTTCCTGGGCTTGAGACTGAAACGACCTCTTTATCGTCCCGTCGACAGGCCGACTTTAGTTTTTTTTTAGAGCAGCAGTTCAGAATAGGGCCTGCATCCCAGAGGGGGGTCTGGAGGATTCTCGGGAGGTCAAAGCTTGACGGAGGAATTTCCATATGTCAGAATGTGAGACACTTAGTAAATCGGTTTTTTGTGGGAGGTTGCTCGCCCGCCAGTTTTATGAAGAAAAGTGTGGTTTTTGGCCATGGGGCAGAAGCTGTATTCGGAACTTTTGACGAGAATCTACATTTCCTTGAGTCTGCATTCGACGTCCGCCTCTCCCTCGCAGAAAATACTCTCAACATCGAAGGTGACGAGCAGCACGTTGAAATCATCGAAAGGCTTCTCCAGGATTACAACCAGATCCGGAGTGAAGGCATTATCTTCAGCAACGGGGATTTCAAGTCGATCATCAAGATCATTTCCGAAGATTCCAGTATCCGTTTAAAGGACTGTGTCCCTTCTGCCAAAGCGCGCCTCTCAGGGCGAAAGCAAGTCGCCCCACGGAGCCTGAATCAGCGCCGGTATATGGATGCTATCGAAAGAATGGACATGGTCTTTGGCATCGGCCCCGCCGGCACGGGTAAGACCTACTTGGCGGTGGCCATGGCAGTTGCAGCTCTTACCAGCAAACAGGTGAACCGAATTATCCTGGCTCGCCCTGCTGTGGAAGCAGGTGAGCGACTTGGTTTTCTGCCGGGAAGCCTGCAGGACAAGATTGATCCTTATCTGCGACCCCTCTACGATGCCCTTTATGATATGCTGGACGCCGAGAAGGTTGACCGCTACCTGGAAAGGGGGACGATCGAGATTGCCCCTATTGCCTTCATGCGCGGTCGGACGCTCAACGACGCTTTCGTCATCCTGGACGAAGCTCAGAACACAACCTCCGAACAGATGAAGATGTTCCTCACCCGCATCGGCTTCAACTCCAAGACCGTCATCACTGGCGACATCACCCAGATCGATCTCCCTCCAGGCAAGACCTCCGGCCTGGTGGAAGCGCGAAGTATCGTCTCCAGGATTGAAGGGATTGAGTTCATCTATTTCAACGAAAAGGATGTGGTCCGGCATCCTTTGGTTCAGCGCATCATCCGGGCTTACGAAGAATACGGGAACCGGGATTCCTCATACCCGAATCTCGAAAAACCGGCAGCCTTAGTGTCCTCCACGGATGACCGGGAAAGAAACTCCCATTAAATGCCCATGCGTTTTGATCTTGGCCCCCATGGAGGTCATTGTGTCTGAGCCCCTGCTCAGGAATTTACAGCGGAAACATCCCCTTCCAATGGATCGGCTTCAAGCGTTTGCCAATCGTCTCATGGAGCGATTCAGACTCAGCAACGCCACCTTCACCGTTGTCATGACCAGTGACCTGCGTATAACCGCGCTGAACTGGAAATTCCGGCACGTCAACAAACCTACGGATGTTCTCTCCTTCCCGGCGCAACCCTCCCCCAGAGAACCTGAATTGGAGGAGAGGGAACTCGGTGATATCGTCATCTCGGTTGAGACTGCCTGTCGACAGGCGATTGCCCAGGGACATTCCCTCGACACCGAAATCGGGATCCTCATGATCCATGGTTTGCTCCACTTGCTTGGATATGACCATGAAGGCGATCACGGGGAGATGCGGCGCAAGGAACTGCGGCTCCGGGGCGAGCTGTTATGAGTACCAACTGGGTTATTGCTGCGGCTTTCATTCTTCTGACCGTGCTGACGGTGCTGGCTGTCCTGGAATTGGCCCTGAGCCGGGCCAGCAAAGTCGCCGTGCGCCGCCTGCTTGAGAAACACCGCTCTTCGGCAACGGAACAACTCAAGCAGATGGTGGATGATCGTCTGGAATGCCTGGTTTCGGTTTACGTTGGCATTCAGCTGTGCACAGTGTTTCTGGCTATCATCATCACGGCTTATCTGCACAGCCAATTTCGAAGCTATCCTGCAGCGCTGGCGGCCGCTTTCACAATCATGTTCCTAATTGTAGTCATCTTCCGGCAGTTGATTCCCCGGTTGGTGGCTCACCGGAAACCCGAGCAGATCCTGCTCGCCCTAATCCCACTCTATAACGTGGTTCGTCCGGGTCTGAGCATCCTGTCTTATCCCCTATCTTCAACACTTCGCCTGCTGGACCAGCGTCGGACTCCGGAGGATGAAGGTAAGACCGAAGAGCACCTGGAAGAGGAAATCCAGGCCTTCCTTGACGTGGGGAAGGAGGAGGGCTTCCTCAAAAAAGAGGAAGAACAGCTCTTTCAGTCGGTCGTGGAGTTCGGAGACACGGTGGCCGGAGGCGTAATGACCCCTCGGACGGACATGGTGACGATTGAAATCTCTGAGTCCCTGAGCCAGTTGAAGATACTGATGACGGAGACCAAGTATTCGCGCATCCCGGTCTACCGGAACCAGCCGGAGAACATCGAAGGGTTTGTCTACCTAAAGGACGTCATTGACATTTGGGACAGCCCTGTGGAATCCCAAACATTTGAGCGGCTCATTCGCCCCCTCCCTTTCGTCCCGGAGACCAAGAGCGTTGCCGAACTACTTAAGGAACTGCAGCGCAAGGCCACCCACATGGCCATCGTAGTCGACGAATATGGCGGTGTGGCCGGGTTGGTGACCATCGAGGATATCCTGGAGGAACTGGCCGGGGAAATCCATGATGAGGACGAGGCGGCTGAGATGACGCCGATCAGCCGGGACGCAGAGGGACGTTATCTTTTGCCCGGCAATACCGCCATCCATGTAGTCGAAGAGTTGTTTGGGATCACGCTCCAGAATGGCGAGAACACCACGATTGCGGGGTTCCTGAATTCCGTGATGGGCCGGGTTCCGCGTAAAGGGGAGAAATATGCGCATGAGGGAGTGCAATTGGAAGTGAAAGAAGCGGACCGGAAGAAAATCCATCAGGTACTGGCCAGCCGGATCCCGCTTGCGGTAGTATCAGGTCCTGAACCTGCCAAGGAATGATTGCGATGTTCAAATCCGGTTTTGTGGCGCTGATCGGAAGACCAAACTCGGGGAAGTCCACCTTAATGAACGAACTGCTGGGGGAGAAGATCTCCATCGTCTCCGATAAGCCGCAGACGACGCGGGAGCGGATCCTGGGCATTCTCTCCCGCCCGGAAGGCCAAATAGTTTTCATTGACACTCCGGGAATTCATAAACCCGGCTACGAACTAAACAAGCGCATGATGCAGACGGTCCACGGAGCGTTTGAAGGGACTGACCTGGTGCTGCTGATGGTGGATGCCAGCGTTCCATTTGGATCGGGTGACCAGTATGCTCTGAATCTCATCAAGTCTAAGGCGCCTCGTACTATTCTCCTGCTCAACAAGGTCGACCTCATCCAGAAGGAAAGACTCCTTCCTCTTATTTCCCTTTATGCCCGGGAATACGGATTCCTGCAAATAATCCCGATTTCGGCCTTGGGCCGGGACAATCTGGAATTGCTGGTTCAACTTATTCTCCAGCACTTGCCGGAAGGTCCTGCCTATTTTCCTGAAGATGAACTCACGGACCGGCCGGAACGTTTCCTGGTTGCCGAGTTAGTCCGGGAGAAGGTGCTGCTGCATACGCGGGAGGAGCTTCCCTATTCCACCACTGTCCTGGTGGCCAGTTATAAGAAGGAAAGAGGAGATCTGGCCCTGATCTACTGCGACATTTACGTGGAAAAGGAGTCCCAGAAGAAGATCGTCATCGGGAGGCAAGGTCAAATCCTGAAAAAGATCGGGACGGAGTCCCGGAATGAAATAGAGAAGCTGATTGGCAAAAGAGTCTACCTGGAGCTTTATGTCAAGGTTAGGGCGAAATGGAGAGACGACACTCGATTCCTCGATAACCTGAGTGCAGAAGCCATGGGTTCGACCCGTTCCGATGGATGAGGACTAACCGGCTTAATCGACCATGAAAGTCAACGAGATCTACCGGAGCCTCCAGGGCGAGTCGTCTTACAGCGGCTTGCCCTGTGTTTTTGTACGGCTCACTTACTGCAACCTGCGATGTTCCTATTGTGATACCGAATATGCTTTTTACGAAGGGAAGGATTACACCATCGAGGAAGTATTGGCGGAGGTGGAGGGCTTCAAGACTTCGCTGGTGGAGATTACCGGCGGTGAGCCGCTGCTACAAAAAGAGGTTTATCCGTTGATGGACCGGCTCGTTCAGGCTGGCAATACCGTGCTGCTTGAGACCGGAGGAAGTCTCGATATTGGTGAGGTGAACCCGAAAGTCATTAAGATCATGGACCTTAAATGCCCTAGCAGCGGCGAGGCACATCGCAACCTGTATGCCAATATCGACAAGCTGCAGCCTCACGACGAAATCAAGTTCGTGGTGGGAAGCAGGAACGACTACCTCTGGATGAAAGAGATCATCCGGCAGTACTCTCTGGCGGGGCGGTGCCTTTTACTGCTCTCCACTGTTTTCGGCCGAATTCAGCTTCGTGAAGTGGTGGAGTGGATGCTCGAAGATCGCCTCTCCATGCGCTTCCAGGTGCAGTTGCACAAGTACATCTGGGAGCCTGAGGCCAAGGGGGTGTGACTTGACTCCATTGGAGCAATCCTATATTGTTAGAGGGTTTTGCACTTGATCCTGCAGATGCTGGGAGGGTAATCCATTGGCAGAGAAGCTCAGTAAAACAGCACGTTCCAGTCTGGGCGATAAACAGGCACAGTTTACCGGCAAGTACTGTCCGGCTTGCGGAACTGCGATGGTGGCCACCAAGGTCATCAAGTCCGAAGACCGACCCGGAGGGATGTATTGGGTCTGCCCCAAAGACGACACCCGCTTCCGAATCTGATCCGGCCCTTTCGTATACCGCCGGACGGACCTGCGGGGCGTCCCCGGGATGCTTTCAGTTTGCCTGGAAGTGGGTCTACTCTTCTTCTTCCCCAAAATACCGTAGCCACTGCTTCAAATCCTCCACGGTGTGCTCCCGGTTTTCCTCGGGATGGTGGGATTGCGCAGTTTGCCGAATCAGACGGTTGAACTCGTGGCATTTTATGGCCCGGCTTCCACAGCTTCGGGAGTAACCGTATACGGCGTTGTCCGAACTCACGACACAGAGGTCCCGGGGTGAGGGGGCAGACTCCACTAAGTGGCGGATCCGATCATCGGCAGAGGACTTTGAGCCCGAGAAAACAAGCTGGATCCGGCGGCTCTTTCGAAGAGCCTGCGATCCACCGTCAAAAACCACAGTGGCCTTGCTGTTGCTCGCCTCGAGGAAGGGAACTATGTGATCGAGCAGCCGCTGCCGGGCCCCGGGATCGTGGTAGGGAATTTCCTTGGTGTGTCCGATCAGATTATTCCCATCAATCAAGTACATGGTCAACCGCCACGGACATGCCGGACAATGGTCTCATAATACGATTCATAGCGAGGGATGATCTTCGAAGAACAGAAGCACTCCTGAGCGTGCTCCCTCCCACTTGCCCCCATTCGGCGTTGTCTTTCGGAATCCTGAAGAATGGTCAGCGCTTTCTGGGCCATGGTTTCCACGTCGCGTGGTGCTGCCAGGTATCCGTCCAGTCCGTCCCTCACGACTTCCGGGAGGCCGCCCGTGCGGGTGGCAATAACCGGCACTTCACAGGCCATGGCTTCCAGGGCCACCAAACCAAAAGACTCCTTATCACTGGGCAATAGCAACAGGTCGGCCACTGACAGAACATCCCCGATGGACTCCTGTTTGCCCATGAAGGTCACTTTGCAGTTCAGCTTCTTACTCCGCACCAGCCATTCCGCGTTGGAGCGTTCCGGTCCGTCTCCCACCATCAGCAATCGGCTCGGAACGTGCTGTTGAACGAGATCAAAGATTTCCACGACATCTGTCACACGCTTGATCGGCCGGAAATTAGAGATATGTACTAGGATCTTCTCGGCCGGATTGGCAAACCGTTGTCGGAGTTCCGCAGTGCCATTACGCAAGAAGACATCACAGTTGACAAAATTGGGAATCATTTCGATAGGTCGCTTGACTTCGAATTCGCTGATCGTCAAATCCTTCAGGTAGGTGGAGACCGCCGTTACCCCGTCGCTCTTCTCAATAGAAAACCGAGTGATGGGTAGATAAGAGCGGTCGTTGCCCACCAGCGTTATGTCGGTGCCATGCAGGGTGGTGATCACGGGCAGTTTTTCAGGCAGCATCATTTCCTTGGCCAGGTAGGCGCTGACCGAATGGGGGATGGCATAATGCACGTGGAGGAGGTCGAGTTTCGCCAAAGTAGCCACTTCCAGCATCTTGCTGGCCAGAGCCAGAGCATAAGGCGGATGTTCAAAGAGCGGATAGTTCAACATTTCCACTTCATGGAAATAGATGTGTTCATGCGTGCTGTTGAGTTTAATCGGAATGGCATAGCTGATGAAGTGGATCTCGTGACCGCGGGCCGCCAGTTCCTTGCCCATCTCGGTGGCTACCACGCCGCTTCCGCCGTAGGTGGGATAACAGGTAATTCCGATTTTCATGCTGCCTGCCTTTCAACGCTTGACCAGGACTGCGACCAGGTCTTCCAATGCGATTGCCTGCCTGCAATAAAACGCCTCGGCATGCCCGGAGCGCAGGAGTGTCCCGTAATAGCGGTGCTTGGCTTGCACCCGAGGCAGAAAATCGGGCACACTCAAATAGGTCTGGGGTTCCCCCGACCTGGGATCATGCAACTGCGATTTGTAGCAACGAATCGCCTTCATCTTACGCTCGAACTGTGGGGTGATGTCCACCAGGAAGGAAGGCTGGACAGAATAAGGTAGCCGAAAATAGAGAATCTTCGATGGACGAAAGCGAGGGTGCGCGGTCTTGACCTTGGCCAGTCCGGAAAGATAACAGGCGTCGGTCACCATCTGGCTCGTCTCGTTATGGTCCGGGTGCTGATCGTCCCAGTAATGCGTCAGTACCAGGTCCGGCCGGTACTCGCGCAAGACCTCGACCACCTTCAGGCGGGTCGATTCGGAATTGAAGATCGATCCATCCTTGAGTTTCAGGTTTTCCCGCACTGCAAGCCCCATGACTTTAGCGGCCGCCGACGCCTCTTTCGCCCGAATCTGCGGAGTCCCGCGTGACCCTAACTCACCGCGGGACATATCCACCACCCCGGTTTTGTATCCCTGTTCAGCCAGTTTAACCAGGGTCCCGGCAATTGCCAGTTCCACATCGTCAGGGTGCGCACCGAACGCCAGAACATCCAGTTTCATTCAGCAGCCAGCCTCCTTCTCCTGTATGTTTTACCACAAACTCCTCAGGCTGCCCCAGGATCCAGGGGCCGGATTTCGATTCTTCGATCGTCTCCTCCCAGGTCCTCGATGGACACCTGGACCGCCTTCCGGGGGTAAAGTTCCTTTAGCTTCTCGGCCCACTCCACGATGATGACGGCCGTCTCCGAGAGGATCTCGTCCAGGTCAAGGGAGTGGAGGTCTTCCAGTGTCTCCAGGCGATAGAGATCTACATGAAATACGTGGAATCGGTACTGATACTCGTTGATGAGAGTAAAGGAAGGACTGGTCACATCATCGGGCTCGGGGCAACCCAATCCGCAAATCAGCCCCTTGGCAAAAACAGTTTTTCCCACTCCCAGATCGCCCTCCAGCAGGAAAATGCAGGGGGCTGTCAGAGACTGGCCTGCGGAGTAGCCGAGTTGAAAGGTCTCTTCCCGGGAGTGTGTTACCGCAGTTTCGAATACCAGGCTCACGTCCTGCACTCCAAGCGGGCATGGGCCCGGGGGAGATAGGCAAGCAGGTCCGAAGCTACGAGGCAGTGTTCACCCACAGCCTCACGAGCCAAATCGCCCGACAAGCCATGAAGGTAAACCGCCAGGCTCACCAGTTCTTCCACGGACACACTGGCACTGAGCCGCTGGGCCAGAAGTCCGGCAATCAGGCCGGTCAAGACGTCTCCCGCCCCCCCGCTCGCCATTCCGGGATTCCCGGAAAGGTTCACATACACCTGTCCAGAAGAAGTGGCGTAGAGTGTACGGTGGCCTTTGAGTACCAGGTGGACCTGGTGCTCTTGAGCAAACCTGCGGATCAACTCAATCCTCTTGGCGAGGACCTCTTTAGTGGGGATCCCCAGTAAGCGTGAGAACTCTCCGGGATGGGGAGTAAGAACCAACAATCTGCCTTCACCACTGAGCAGGCTGGCTTTCCCGGCAAAGGCATTGATTCCGTCGGCGTCCAGGACCAGGGGCAGGCGAGTTTCACGCAGGAGTCGGTGCACAAACTCCACCGTTTCCACGTCAGTTCCCAGGCCTGGACCCATTGCCAGGACATCCTTCCCCTGGAGCAGACGATCCATTCTTCCGTAATCAAACGCCTTCATTGATACCCCACCGTTTTCAGTCGCCTCCAAGGGTTCCGTCATGACCTCCAGGGTCTGACTGGCTACCATTGGGAGACAAGGAGAAGGCAAAGCTGCGGTGACCAGGCCGGCACCTGCCTTCAAAGCTGAAAGCGCTGTCAAAGCAGCCGCCCCGGTCTTGCCTATGGACCCACAGATAGCCAGAACATGTCCAAAACTGCCTTTGTGCGACTCTGGGGAGCGCTTCATTTTCTTCAGAACCAACGCGCCTTCAGCAGAAGAAAAGCCATTCAACCAGAATTGGGGCTGGTCGAGCAGGGCCTCGGGAGTGCCGATGGGAATTACTACCCATGAGCCGCAGTATTCGGTCCCCGGATAAAAAATGTGGGAAGGCTTAGGGGCGGTAAAGGTCACAGTAAGACAGGCCCGGGGGGCCAACACCTCCTTCGAATCGAAAGACAAAGCGTCACTCTCCAGGCCTGACGGGACATCTATCGACACGAGGCGCGGCAGTTTCTCCAATTGCCGGACGACTCTGGCCATGAAACCGGTCAGCGGCAGGCGGACCCCGGTCCCCAAGAGGCCGTCAACCACTATGGCTCCGGCCCATCGCTCCATCCACTGCCCGAGCCGGTCGCCCGGAAACTCTTCTTCCGAAATCACCGTGACGGGGACTGCCATTTTCTTCAAGATCTCAAAATTCACCAGGGCATCACCCTTCAAGTCCTCCGGCGAGGCAAAAAGAAACACCTGGGGCTGGAAGCTCCGCATCATGAGATGACGTGCCACCACAAAACCGTCGCCACCGTTGTTGCCCTTGCCGCAGAAAAGCACGATTCTCTCGCCCTCAAGATGACCAAAGTGCTTCTCCATCTGGTCCACAACACCGCGCCCGGCATTCTCCATCAAAATCAGGCTGGGAACCCCGTAACGCTCGGTGGTCATCCGGTCCACTTCCTGCATTTGAGTGGTTGTGAGAATTTTCATGCATTCTTCTCCGCCAGACGGCGTGCCGCTGGTTCCGACTCACTTATGAACCGGCCCCCGAACTACCAGTTGACTTAGCCGGAGGTGTGGCTTACAGTAAAAATTGGGAGACCAAGTTCATGCAAAACCTTTGCACATATCTTACTATTTTCCTGGGGGTCAAACTGGTTTTGATCCTGGTCTTCGGGTTTATCATTTACCGGCAGCAATTGCGAATCAAGCGGAATCCCCCCGTTCCCGCCAAGCTGCAATCCACGGAAGAGTTTCACGTAGTCAAAAGTTCAATCAAGCAAGTCAATGAGCGGTTCATTGTAGGGCAAATCCTGTTCAGCAATCGAAAAGACTTTATCCTGCCGACTTCAAGAGGAACTCCTCGGCGATCCACCGACAGACAAGATTAGCACCGGTCTCTAAAGTGCTCTTGAATCTTCCGTCTCAGAAAAGCGGCAGACTGCTGCAGCTCCTCCATCCCATTCAGCCCGTCCTCGATGGAAATCCATCCATCAAATCCCGACTGGCAGAGCGTCTGGAAAATACGGTCGTAATCGTTCAGCCCTTTTCCGATCACACCGTGTTTGAGGATCTTGGCGTAGCCGACGGAACCCTCCTGTGATTTCAGGTCCTCCAAGGTCCCGCCTTCCAGGTAACGGTCAGAAGCGTGCATTGTCACGACTCTGTGTTTGACCGCCTCCAGCAGATCCATCGGGTCCTCTCCGGCAATCCAGGCATTGGAAGGGTCGAAGTTGACTCCGAACCAAGGGGAATCAACCTGCGAGACAATCTCCAGGAAGACTTCCCGTTTCTGGGCAAACTCGGGGAAACGCCAGTAGTTGTCTTTGTAGTGGTTCTCCATGTTCAAAAGGATGTTCCGCCGAGCTGCATAATCCACGCATTCGCGGATGCACTCCACTACCCAGCGGACGCCCTGGGCACGCGGAACCTCCGGATAGGCTTGGCCTGACAGGACCCGGCAGAACCGGCCTCCCAAAAAAGCCGCCAGATCAATCATGTCCTTTTGCTTGACGACCTCCTCTCTCCGCCGTTCAGAATCCGGCACAGTGAAGTCCGGAGAGACGCACAGCATGGGCATGACCAGGCGTTTCTCCTCTAAAGCCCGCTTCACCCTCAGCAGGTAACCGGGTTCGCGAGACTCCAGGAAGCCCGGGTAGAACTCCAGGCCGTCGACACCCAACCCGGAGGCCAGGTCAATCCATTGGAAGATGGTCATGGATCGCTCCACGCAAAGCTGATCCATGTAGCATTTGGGGAAGGCGGCCAGTTTGATCATTGGATTATTTCAGATTCTCTCAGTGCAGGGTGACAAGACCAAAAAAGGCAATTGATAAATGTTCTCGGAAAGTGTCCTGAGTCAGGGCAAGAGCTCTGACGGTTCATCTATCAATTGCCTACTCGTCGCTCTTTCGAGCAAAGAGGATACTGGAGCGGGAAACGGGATTTGAACCCGCGACTTCGACCTTGGC
>JBGPHY010000086.1:0-13147 GCA_041484625.1 Terriglobia bacterium
ATCACGGTGGCACGTGATGAGAACCAGAATGCGATGTGAGGCGCGGCCGTATTGATATGACAACGACTACGATTGAATAGTTATTGTTGCGTCAACCCTAAGGCACAGCGGCCACGGTTGTGTCCTCAACAGCAGGCAGTTTTGGCCTTTCAAGATAGCGGTGAATGGCCTGGGCGGCGCGCTTCCCGTCGCCCATGGCCAGGATCACTGTGGCAGCGCCGCGAACGATGTCACCACCGGCAAAGACCCCGGGAATGCTGGTCATTCCGTTTTCGTCAATCTCGATGTTCCCCCATTTATTCAATTTGAGGTCGGGGCAAGTCGAGGTCAACAAGGGGTTGGCCCGGGTCCCGACGGCCACAACGACAATGTCACAGGGGACGATAAACTCCGAACCCGGAACAGGGATGGGTCGCCGTCGTCCGGAAGAATCCGGTTCGCCCAGTTCCATGCGGATGCACTTAAGCCCGGTCGCCCATCCTTCCTGGTTGCCCAGGACCGCCACCGGGGCCGTCAGAAACTCGAAGCGAATTCCTTCTTCTTCAGCGTGGTGGATTTCTTCAATCCGAGCTGGCATCTCCTTCTTGCTGCGGCGGTAAACAATCGTCGACTGGTCAGCGCCCAGCCGCTTGCCAGTGCGAACGGAGTCGATGGCCACATTGCCGCCGCCCACCACGGCCACGTTCTTCCCTTTCAGGACCGGGGTGTCGTGCTGGGGAAAATCGTAGGCTGCCATGAGATTGACGCGGGTTAGATACTCGTTGGCTGAATACACGCCCTTCAGGTTCTCGCCGGGAACATTCATGAACACCGGCAATCCGGCGCCGTTGGCAATGAATACGCCATCAAATCGCTGACGCAATTCATCCAGAGTGTAGGTCTTCCCGATGATGACGTTGCATTCAATCTTCACCCCCTGCCGGACCAACCGGTCTATCTCCTGGCGGACAATCTCTTTGGGCAGGCGGAACTCGGGAATGCCATAGAGCAGAACTCCTCCCGGAGCATGCAGTGCTTCGTAGATGGTCACCTGGTGTCCCTGCTTGACCAGCTCACCTGCCGCCGTCAGCCCACCGGGACCAGATCCGACCACTGCAACACTTCTTCCACTGGAGGGAACCATTTTGGGCGCCATTCCGCCCGCCCTCTGGCGGGCCCAGTCTGCCACGAATCTTTCCAGGTAGCCAATGGCCACTGGAGTTCCCTTGTTCCCACGGACGCAGACTTCCTCACACTGAGTCTCCTGTGGGCAGACTCGACCAGTCACGGCCGGCAGTGCATTATCACCCAGCAGACTCACTGCGGCTGCCTCCACATTTCCTTGGGCAAGAAAGTTTATGAACTGCGGGATATCCACCAGGACGGGACAGCCAGGAATGCACTTGGCCGACTTACATTGCAGGCAGCGTTGGGCCTCCAGCATGGCCAGCTGTTCGGTAAATCCCAGGTTGACCTCCTCGAAGTTTCTGGCACGCCGGCTGGAGTTTTGCTCAGGCATCCTCTGGCGGTCGATCTTCATGCGTTCCTTCGGTGTGATCGTTCCGGTTGGAATCTGAATAGGCTCCACTTCCGCGTGAGTTACAGCAGTGCCATCACCATTTCCCCGCGGGTGTTCCACTGAGGATACCGCAAACGGAACTGTTCCACTCAATCGTGGGCTTGAAGCTTCGCGCAAGCCGATGCGGCAATCCCCATCATGGGGAGTGAGTGCCTCCTGCTCGTAAACTCTGTAGGTGGCAAGACGGTCGTTCAGCAAACGAAAGTCTACCAGGTGCCCGTCAAACTCGGGACCGTCTACACAGGCGAACTTGGTCTCTCCGCCGATTTTTACGCGACAGCCGCCGCACATGCCGGTCCCATCGATCATCACGGGATTCAGCGAAACAATGGTATGGATCCCATACGGGCGTGTCATTTCGGATACTGCCCTCATCATGGGGACGGGACCAACGGCATAAACAGCGCTGACTCCTCCCCTCTCGAGGACGTCCTTCAGGGCTTCCGTCACGAATCCATGCCGGCCTGCACTCCCGTCGTCTGTGCAGACAATCACCTCACCCAGGCAACGCAGTTCATCCTCCAGGATGACCCATTCCCGGGATCGTCCTCCGATGATGCTAATGACAGGCACACTCAACTGGTGCAGACCCTGTGCAATAGGGTGGACAACCGCCGTCCCGACTCCGCCACCGACGCAGACTGCCTTCCCTGAGTGAATCAACTCCGTCGCTTGTCCCAAGGGTCCGACAATGTCCTGAATGAATTCCCTGGCCTGGAGTGCCACCAATTCCCGGGTACTTTTCCCCACCGCCTGAATGACCAAAGTGATTGTGCCGCACAGGGAATCGGCGTCGGCAATGGTGAGAGGAATTCGCTCGGAGTTAGGCCCTTTGTGGACGATGACGAACTGGCCAGGTTGTCTGATTTCCGCGATCCTTGGGGCAAAAACCTTAAGAGACGAGACATTGGGGGACAACGGCTTATTGGACAATACCTGATGCATCAGACCCCCTGGAAAAATTCGAAGTGCGTAACGGCTGGACTGCTTTACGAGAAGAACACGACTCGACCACACCCTCCCTGCCACGTGGGACACACTGTTCGGAGTGCTCCAAGCCTTCTTTTCGACGCTTCCCAAGTTAAGATTACCTGTTGGTGCAATCCGGGTCAAGAGGCGGGCAGGAAATAGAAGGCGATACCGAGGATCAGGTAGACCGCCAACAGCAGGACTCCCTCCATCCAATGAGATTCCCCATCCTGGGCCACGTGGTTGACCACCAGGGTGGATAATGTAACAGACAAGACTTCAAAGGTTGTAAAACGGAGATCCATCGGATTGCCGATGAAATGGCTTAGAAACACCAGCAGGGGCGCAACAAAGAGAGCCACCTGGGTACTGGACCCGATCGCAATACTGATGCTGAGATCCATCTTGTTTTTCAAGGCCATGATCACCGCACTGCTGTGTTCTGCGGCGTTCCCGATGACTGCAACAATAATGACTCCGACAAAGACTTCGGTCAGCCCGAGCGTTCTGGCTGTGGCCTGCACCGCCCCTACCAGGAATTCGCTCACTACCGCGACGCCGGCCGTAGCTGCTAAGAGAACGACTGCCGACTTCTTGCTGCTCCACGCTCGATGAGAGAGGTCAGGAGCTTGCGTTTCTCCAGGCTCCAGAAAAATGCTCTTGTGGGTGATCAGGGAGAAGACCAGGTTCAGCAGGTAAACCAGGAACAAGACGATGCAGATTTCCAGGCTCAATCCTCGTTCCAGTAAGACCTCCTGCGCTTGAGTGATGCTGCCCTTGCTGAGCCTCTCTTCGACGATGATGTGAAAGAAGGCAGGTACCAGGAGGCCAATCACACTGAGCGCCAACAAGGTGGAGCCCAGGCCGGCAGCAGTCCGGTTAAACCTCTGCTTTGAGTACTTGATACCGCCGGCGAGCACACTGAGCCCTAGCACCAGCAGGATGTTCCCGATTATGGATCCGGTAATGGAAGCCTTGACGACATCGTGAAGCCCTCTTTGAAGGGCCACAGCAGCAATAATCAACTCGGCAGCGTTCCCGAAGGTGGCATTGAGGAGCCCTCCAATGCCTGGACCCAGCCGTTCAGCCAGGTGTTCGGTAGCAGTCCCCATCAGGCCAGCGAAGGGGATGACTGCCAGGCAGGAAGTAGCGAAGATAGCCACAGGCGAGGCGTGGAAAAATTCAAGGAGAATTGCCATGGGGAAAAAAATCAACAGCCAGTTCAACCAGTTGGCGGGAGAAAAGAATCCCGGGTTCTTTGATTTCATCAATGACATCTGCAATCTCTCCATGGTTTTCTGGGTGGGGGTTCCTATGAAGGTCCCAAGAATCAACCAAAACTACGGCATGGTTTCATTCCGAGGAGAAACGCTGTTCCTTCCATAGATCTCCATAGATATAGAATCTTGCTTCATAGAGTGACCAGGGTGAAGACCTCTTTTCATCTCCCTCACCCGGCCTGATCGGCTCTCTACTCCCTGGTCTCAAGTATCAGAACGCAACACTTCTAACGGCGGTCGGCTGTAAACTCCGCGACTGCTGAGCATGCCGGTCAGCAGCGTCAGTAGTACCACGCCCAACAGGACCCCAGCCGTGGGCAGTGGTCCCATGGCAAAGGGTGCCTTGAAAAGGAATCGCGCCAGCGCCCAGGTCGCGGTAACCGCCAGGAGCAGCCCGGCAATGGACGAGAAGACACCCAGGAAGAGGTATTCTACCATCAGGATTCTCAAGACCTGCTTGCGACTGGCTCCCAGGGTTTTCAAGAGAACACTCTCCTGGATCCGTTGATATCGACCGGTCAGGACTGCTCCGACAAGTACGGTGAGGCCCGTGACGATACTGAACATGGCCATAAACCGGATCACAAACGATATCTTATCCAGGATGGAGTCCAGCGTACTGAGAACCAACTCCAAATCGACTACCGAGACATTGGGGAACTGCCCGACTACCGCTTGTTGAAGTCGAGCAGAAGTCTCGCTGGAGACGACACGGGTCACCAGCACATGAGACTGAGGTGCGCCTTCCAGAACACCTGTCGGGAAGACGATAAAAAAATTAGGCGTGAGTTTGGCCCAGTCCACTTTGCGGAGGCTACCCACAGTGACAGGCAACGAAACTCCCTGAACGTTAAACTCAAGTCGGTCCCCCGCCCGAACTCCCAACCGTTGGGCGAGTTTGTCTTCCAGCGACACCGTTGGCCGAGAGTCGGTGGCTGCCCTTCCTTGCCACCCTCCTGCCACCACTCGTTCTGTTTCCAGGAGGTGTTCCCGGTAAGTGCAACGGTATTCCCTGCGGAGCATCCATTCCGGTATGCTGTGTTTCGGATCCCGCAGTAATTCCTCCGCAGTTTGGCCCTTAACCTTGCTCAGGCGTATGGTCACGATGGGTATTTGCTGGAGCATCGGGGCTCCCAGGCTTTCGATCAATTGAACCACCCCAGCCTGCTGGTCGCTCTGGATGTCGAATAAAATCATGTTGGGCCGGCCGCTGCTCCCGGGACGGGAAATCTGGGAAAGTAAAAGGTGGTGGACTGCATAGAGGGTCGTAACGAGAAAACAGCCAAGCCCCAGCGACAAAACCAGCACCAGGGTCTGGTTATTGGGCCGGTATAGGTTGGCCAGGCCCTGTCGCCATACGTAAGGCCAGGTTCGAGGGAGAAACTTTCGGGCTGCCGACATGATGACCCTGGCAACCAACCCAAGGAATGCAAACGAGAGCAGTACCATCATGGAAAAGGCTATACCCTGCCGCCACTGCCGGGTTTGAGTCGTGGCAAAGGCCACCATTCCCAGGATCAAAAGCAAGCAGATCAGCCATCGATAGGGGTCTGATCGTCCGGGCGGATGACTTTCGAAGGAAGAGCGCAACGCCAGCAGAGGAGAGACTCGGCGGATGGAAAGCAAAGGCAGCAGAGCAAAAAAAATGGTGACAGCTGCTCCTACCACCACTCCTTCCACCACGGCAAGCCAGGAGATCGAAAAAGGGATGGTTACCGGCAAGAACTCCCGCAGCAGCGAAGGGAGCATCCATATGTACTCCAATTCCGAGCAAGGCCCCCGCGGAGGCTCCTATCAGCCCCAGGAAGGAAGCCTGCACCAGGTAGATCCTGACGGTTTGCCCAACCCTGGCACCCAGGCAGCGCAGAACTGCCACCGTAGTCAGCTTCTGCCGGATATAGGCATGGATGGCACTGGCCACGCCGACACCGCCGAGCAGCAGAGCTACAAATTCCACCAGATTGAGAAAATGATAAAGGTTCTGCATGGCCTGACCCAGTGCGGCTTTGCGCTCCTCCACCGTCTCGCTGTCCAATTGCAGCTTGGCCAGCAAGGGCTCGATGCGGTGCTGGACTTCTTCCGGATTGACGCCTGCCTGGAGCTTGAAGTAAGCCCGATAACTTGCCAGGCTGCCTGTCTGAAGTAATCTGGTTTGTGACAGGTACTTCATGGGGATGTAGATCCGGGGTCCCAGCATGCTGGCTGCCCCACTTTCACCGGGAACCTTCCGCAATCTCCCCGCAATGCGGTATTCATAGGACCCCACCCGAACATACTCTCCCACTTGAAGGCCCAGCTGCAGCATCAGGCTGTCTTCGACCAGGGCATTGGCCCCCTGTAGAAAGGATCGGCTGGCAGGAGCCGGCTCCGTCTCGACCTCACCATAATACGGGAACTCGCCCTCCAGAGCGCGAATCTGGGCCAGTCGGGTGACTGTTTTGCCAGGAATCGAGATCATGGACAGGAAGCTGGTCTCGCGGGATTGTTGCCCCTCAATGGAGTGCAGAAGGGCCTCGGCCTCTGTGCTCCAGGGACGCGGACTGCGGATGACCAGGTCAGCGTCCAGCAATGTCTTGGACTGGTCTTCGATTACAGCCAGGAGATTTCTCCCCAAGGAAGTCATTCCCACCAGGGCTGCCACCCCCATTACGATGGACGGCACAAACACCAGCAGACGTCTGCGGCTGGCACGGCTGTCCCGCCAGGCCATGAGCCATGGCCACTTCGCGGGATGCTTGGAGGATATCTTCTTCATTCAGATGCTCGGAAGAAGATCGGCTGAAAGTGAGTCGGAGACAACGGAGCCGCCCCTGAACCGAATGATCCGCTCGGCCCGTTGGGAAAGCTCCTGGTCGTGGGTCACCAGGACCAGCGAAGTTCCGGTTGTCCGATTGAGTGCAAAAAGAAGGTTAGCCACTTTCTCGCTGGTCTCTGTGTCCCGGTTCCCGGTGGGTTCGTCGGCAAACAGAATCCGGGGCTGGTTGACGAATGCCCGGGCCAGGGCAACTCGCTGCTGTTCGCCGCCAGAGAGCTGGGCGGGGTAGTGGTCAAGCCTCTCGCTCAGGCCGACCCGGTCCAGGAGGTCTTTGGCCCGGGGAGCGGCCTGGTCTTCGCCTCGAAGTTCCAGTGGGACCATCACGTTTTCCAGTGCTGTCAAAGTCGGGATCAATTGGAATGTTTGAAAAACGAACCCCACGAGCTGATTTCGGAGTTTAGCCCTCTCATCCTCCCCCAATGGATCGAGGCAGATGCCACCCAGAACAACAGAACCAGATGTTGGTCGATCCAACCCTGCACAGAGACCCAGCAGAGTAGTTTTCCCACTGCCCGAAGGTCCCACGATGGCCACCGTGGAACCAGCTTTCAATGAGAAAGAGACATTCTTCAGAACGGAGAGGAGACGGTCTCCACTTCTGTAGGTTTTCGTGAGTTGCTTGACTGTCAGGACGCATGGACCATTCATAATTTCAGGGGATATTCACACATAGGAATTTTCTTCCAGTAAAACTGGTCCTTGTTGACGCCCAAAAGACCGTCAGAACTTTTATGAAAATGCGGTTCTTGGTAGCCACGACAAACCGCTTCTGGTTTGTCGTGGGCTTTTGACCGCACATGAAAAGCCCACGATGAATTCAGAGTACGAATTCATCGTGGCTACCCCCGCCATTTTCATCCGTCGTGTTGACCTAAATAGGTCATGGCGATCTTTCATCAAAAATACCGGTCAGGGCATACAAGTCAAAATTCTATTCGACTGCTCCAGGGGTTTTGACCCCCACATGACCGGGTATTGTGGCATAGTTTTATCATGAACCAGAACCTGTTACTGCCGCGCATAATCGGAGGTGTCATGGTGATCCAGGTTCTGTGGATGGGGATGGGCCTCTCCTTGGCGAGGATTGACGCTGCCTCCGAAATGGCAGGGCGAGGCCGAAGCCCCGAGGCAAAGGGAACCACCGGCCCGAAGGTGATCCTCTTTTTCGGAGATAGTCTCACTGCCGGATATGGCATTGATCCAGGTCAGGCCTTCCCGGCCATTATTCAAGACAAGATCAAGGCTGCCGGATGGGATTTCGTAGTCGTCAATGCCGGTTTAAGCGGAGAAACGACAGCCGGCGGAGTGCGTCGGATTGAGTGGGTTCTCAATCGAAAGGTTGACGTCTTGGTCCTGGCCCTGGGAGGCAACGACGGGTTGCGGGGAATACCGGTAGAAACCACCCGGCAAAACCTGCAGACCATCATTGACCAGACTCGGAGCCGTTATCCCCAGGTGAAGATCGTTGTTGCGGGCATGCAAGCGCCTCCCAACCTGGGACCCGAGTTTACTTCTCGATTCAGAGAGGTCTCTTCCGCGATAGCCGGAAAAAACGGGGCTTCCTTGATCCCCTTTTTATTGCAGGGGGTGGCTTGCAATAGGGAACTGAACCAATTGGATGGAATCCACCCCACGGTCGAGGGACATCGTCTTCTGGCCCAGAACGTCTGGAAGGTTTTGCAGCCTCTTCTTAGGAATGCTCTGAAAAGTCCGGTTTCCCGGTAAGGGAGGCTAGAGGTAGCGTTCCTCGTCCGGGCGATTCCGCCGATTCTTTTAAGATTCTGCGCTTCAACATGGAGTCCAACGGGGCTTGCCTTCTGGAAGATCTCCCCATCGCTTGTGACTGCTTGACCGAAGTGATACTATAGGAATCAAAGAGAGAGCACATTATGGAGAGGCGTCCTATGAGACCCGCGGGAAAATTGATGGTCAGCTTGATTTTCAGTTCCTGCTTTTTGACTGGTAGCTATGCATCTCCAAGCCTTTCGACCGACGGAAGGTTCTTTAATTTCTCCGCGCAGAACGATTCTTATGCTCAGGTCATGGAGAGTTTTCACCAGCAGACGGGACTCGAATACGATCTTCCTCCGGATCTGGGGAACCAGCGCCTTCCCCTGGTGGAGATCCAGGGATTGACTTTGAAGAGCGCCTTGATTAAGGTCCTGGAAGGGAGCAACTTCGACTACATCCTGATTGCATTTCCGGAAGATCCAGAGAAGATCAGGAAAGTGCTGGTGACAGGACGTTCAGTTCGCAGCGCGTCTCCTTCGGGTCCGGCCACCAACACCGCCTCTGCCGCGATGTCTCATCGAGTGAATCGACAAGTGGTAGAAGACCCGTTCGGTGGCGGAGATATGGGCCAAGACGAAGGGGCAGCCGGTGAACAGATGATGATGTCCCCGGTCCCGGATAACCCTCAGGGCCAGGGTGCTGCTCCCGCTCAGCCTGTGGCTGGTCCAGGCGGTCCTCAGCAAATACAGCCCATTCAGGCTCAACCCGTGCAGCCAGCTCCCACAATTCGACAGCAACAACTTGGTCAACCGCTGCCACCAATGACCCCGCAACAGGTGCTGCCGGGATTCGGCCAGCAGACTCAGCCCCAGCAGAACACACCGCCGAACCGGCGTACTCCGTTCTAGTTTTTGGCGCTGCGTTTCAAGGTCTTCAGCATTGAAGAAACAAGCCCTGCGCACCGAGGGGAGCCGTTCAAATGGAAGAGAAGGTGGCGACTCTCAATCGCCACGCCTACCACAATTACCACATCCTGGAGACCTTTGAGGCGGGGATGGTGCTGTTGGGAACAGAGGTCAAGTCGATCCGGGAAGGCAGGATTAACCTGAAAGACAGCTATGGACTGGTCAAGAACGGTGAAGTGTGGCTGCTCAATTGTCATATCAGTCCTTATAGCCATGGCAATAGGATGAACCATGACCCGCTTAGAAACCGCAAACTCCTCCTCCATCGAAATGAGATTCGGAAACTCCTGGGGAAGACCACCGAACGTGGCATGACCCTGGTTCCCCTGAAGATCTTCTTCAGTCGCGGTCGGGTAAAATGTGAGATTGCTCTGGCCAAGGGAAAAAACCTATTTGACAAGCGGGAGACCGAGAAACGCAAGACTGCTGACCGGGAGGCCCGCCAGGCCCTCAAGGATAGGCGGTAATGGGGACAGAGGTCACTCTCAGGTCGAGAGCCCAATTCCATCTGCTGGAGCAAAAAAAAGAGCAGTGGTCGTCAATCAAGGATCAGCCGGCTGCCCGGGCGCGATACTTGGAATTACTCGGGCCCGTTTGGACGCGGGAGAATTGCCTTCTCGACGAAGCTGAAATTCCCGCGGAAACAGACACTGACCTGCCGAATCCGGATCGTTCATGGCAGATGAACAACCATGCGGCTGCCGCCTGCCGGTTGCTGTCCTACGCAGATCATCAGACCGTTTTGTCGGCGCGGGATCTGCTGGAACTCCACGGACTAGTGGTAGGGGGGGACCCCTCTGGAGGGACGTACCGGCTGGGTCCCATCACGCCGGTTGCGAAGGGGCACCAGCCGGCCGATTCAGACCTTCTCCCCGAGGTCGTTTCCAATGCACTGGAATGGTTTGACTCCGGGAGTTTCTACGAGATGCATGAAGTGGAAAGGGCGGTTCTCTTCCTGGTCAAGATGGTGGATATCCTGCCATTTGAACGAGCCAACGGCACAACACTCCGATTGGCCTCCAGCTTTTTCCTGCTGAAAGCCGGTTATCCTCCTGCCGTTATTCCTGCAGCCCGGGTGGATGATTACCGATTGGCAATCGAGAATGCCCTGGCGTTATTGACTCAACCACTGGTTGACCTTATGGCTGATTCAGCGCTCGATTCCCTGTGTTTCTGTGTGGGGGGATCCTCGGATCCGCAGACCTTTCGCGTTCTGAGGTGATAACCTGTCTTCCGTCCTCTCGCCTGGCAATATGCCTGCTATTTGCGCCAAACCGTGGTCTAAGGCTATTCTCCCGAAATCCGTCAATTGGACTTCGTGTATTCAGCAGCCAAGCCTTTGTCTTTCGGGACGCTCAGATAGCCGACAATCCGATCCTTGTCCACGGCATTAACAACCAGTTCGTAGCGCAGCTTGGTTTTACCCACGAGGAACTGGACGGGTTCATTTACCGTCCGGTCCTTTTTCTCCAACGCATTGTCGTCCACCACTATCCGCACATCATACTTTTTCTTTTTGGGATTGGTTTTGGTGAGCCCGACCTTGACATCTCCCACTAGTTGGAAGTTGTTCTTCCTGGTGATGTCAAATTCGTAGAAGTTCCGCTCACCTTTGAGACGCAATTGCTGAAGTTCATCATGGTTTCGAGCGATCTGCTGAGTGAGGGTGTCCCTGACATCGACAATGTCCCGACGAGCAGTCTCGAGATCCTTCTTGGTGGCATCGACATCTGTCTTCACCGCTGTGACATCGGCGTTGACCTTCCCGAATTGGCTCGAAGCCTCTTCTTTGAGGGCAGACAGTTGTTGGGTATCAGCCTTCTGGGAAATCTGGGCATGTAACTGCTGAACGGACTTCTCCTGGTCGGCCCTCAAGCGCTGGGCCAGAGCCCGGGCATCGTCCAGCTCCCTCTGGGTGACGCCTAGACGGCTTCGAACTACTTCAAAATCGCTCCTCAAAGCGTCCATCGTACTGTCGCTCTTCTCCATCCGCTGGTCCAGCTTCTTATCCAGGGCGCTTATCAGTTGAGTTTGAGAATCCTTTAATTGTTTCTTGCTGGACTGCAGGTCATAAATCAGGTAGCCCAGGATCAACACAATAATGATGAAGCCGAACAGGCCATACCGGGGGGTGACTTTCGGTCTCGGACTGACAACACCCGTCGACGCAGGTTGGGGCTGCTCAATTGGCTTCCCGTCCATAAAGCTATTCATGGGTTCTCCTTCTCCCTTTCCTCAAAACAGTTTGGCTATTGAAAAATGCCCATATTGACTACTTTAGCTTAGCATTAGAATAACCCGTTTGGCTAAGGGAAATATCACCCATCATCTGGAAGCCCTGGGCCAGTCTTGCGAGGCCTCGCTGCGGGGCGGTTATGCCGATCGCCTGAGAATGTGGTGGTTCAAGGAAACACCCGGCAGATTTCTTCTGTCGTGGATGGAGTCTTATTTTAAGCGAATGGAAGTCAGCCCAATTCGGGTACCACACCCAGTCCGAGGGCAACCCTGTTCTCAAAGCTCACGTAGCTAACCAGCATAGTCAGTTGCAGAATCCCTAGGTCGTCCAAAGCGGCACTCCTCAAATCATTGATGTGAGACTCCCGGGTCTTCCAAAGTTCCCAAATGAGCCTTAGCACGTGCTCATAAAGGATCTGCTCGAGGTCTGAATCATTTTCCGGTTGTTTTCCCTGGCTCAGCAATTCCAGGGAGTGCGACGATTCCCCCATTTGGGAAAGAGACTGTCGAAACCAGTAGCTGCTATACTCGCAGTAGTTCAGTCCTGAAGCATAAAGAGCCAGCCGCCCGCGGGTTCGGGCATCCACGCCAACCGTCGGTCTTAACTGGTGGTTTCTCCATTCTCTTGCCAGCGGCAAGACTCCTTCAATCCCGGCCATGACCCGGAACAGATTTACTGGTCCCGATTCCGGGGGGCCTTCTGGTGGTGCCGGTGAACACTGGACCCATGCAACAGAACTAGATGCGCCTCGGGGCAGGGGATCGGTAACACTCCCAGGCTGCAGTTGAGCTCCGCCCTTTTCCGAAGGAGGCTCAAAGCGCGGAAGGTCCGATTGGTATTCAAACCAGATGCCGATACCGTCAGCCATGCGATTCAAATAGTTGAAATGAGCAGTGCCCAGAACGATGTGGAGAATCTCAGTATCTCCGAATCCGGCTTGACGAAGGGACTGAACGTCTCCTTCCCGGATCATCCAGGGGAAGCGGGTCAGTTTGTCGACATACTCCAGCATTTGCCGATCTTTCGCTGACAGAGGGGTCTTCCTGAAATCGGACTTGATCTGGCTGGCCAGTTCAGCGTTGTTGGTAGCGGCACGCAGAAACTCTGCATGGGCCGACACTCAGTAGAAACACTGATTGGCCGCAGAGGTGACCGTATTTAACATCTCCCGTTGCCCCCAGGGGAGCGAGGTCGGCGCCCAGTGGATAACCCCGCTCATGCCGAAGGCCAGGCGCAGACCCTCCGGATCCAGGCTGTGGGATTTGACAATGTTGGCCGCATCACCAGTAGGGGGCTGATAAACGCTTGGCCTCGTGCCGGAATGGCTCAGCATCCGGTCATACAATTCCTTCAACGGCCCCACGGCTTCATGAATCCCGATCATGCGGATCCAGCCCTGCATGCCAGCGTGGGCCACCGGGTTTTGCTCTTCTTTTTTCATAGAGTCCTTTCATGCCCCTTCCAGGAGCGCTACGCAGCTTGAAAATGGGGGGGACGCCCCATGTGACGATAGCTGTAAGATCCAGCGGGTCAAACTCGTCCTCGTTCTCGTCGTCGTCATCGGAAGGTTCCTGGTCGAGGACGAGGACGAGC
>JBGPHY010000087.1:0-13086 GCA_041484625.1 Terriglobia bacterium
ATGTCCTTTCTAGTCCCTACATGAAATAGCGATAGTCATAGATGTCATTAACGATATCTGATGACTGCTTTACAACATTCGCAAATACCTGAGAATAAACCAGAGTAGCGGGCATCGTCTTATACAGGGTATTGTTGTTCCAATCGACTTTCGTCAGTGCAAGGACGCTCGAACAAGTGTCGTGCCAACCTCCCTCACCCGTGAACCTTCTCAACAAAATCGGATTCGGAAGAGGCTTTAATGCTGCCTCCTTAAAAACCGGCTCATTGGGTTTTGTGGGATTGACCCCCATGACACTGCCTTGAGTCCATAGCAAGCATTCCGTTTCGCTGATGGGCTGATAGAGACCACGATCAATCGGGTAAGCTGCCGGTGTCGGCTTTGCTCCAGCCGCTCGTGGCTTGTCCAGTTTTAGTCCATACCAATTCGTACCACGAATAACTTGAATGAGCTCTAGTTCAGTCTTACCTCCGAAAGCATCGAATGCGCCTTGTATCTCGTCTTCCGTGAAATGAGACGTCTTATGAACGAATATCTTTCTTGGGATGCGGCCACTATGGCTGTTCTGGTACAGCATGAGACTGCGCGACAAGACGGACTGCATCTCTTGATAGCTGAGATACGGGTTGCCTTTTAGATCTGTTGTAAATTCTTTTGTATCGTAGGCGACAAATTCGAAGCCCGTGCCATCAGGATCGAAAATCTGGCTGCAACACGTACTATATTCGTTACCATCTGCATGTTTTCTTATAGCGTAACTCAGTCCGATATAGGCCTCGTCCTTATCTAAGTCAGCCAGTTTCCAAGGGATGCCGCTTGCCTTTGCGTATAATGCGACGCTGATGCCCCACATGACATTGGCGCGGCAATTTCGCTCGAACGCTGTATCGTTGACAATCTGGATCGTAATATTCAGCGGAGCGATCTTGGCTTTTATTCGATCATGCAGATCGAATCCTTCATATTCAAAGCAATCCTTCCATTGGATTGGTAGATACATGAGCACGACGTCGAAGGAAGTTTTCTTAAGCAATAAAGCGCCTATTGACTGCAAAATAAGATCGACAAGGCCCGCGCCGTCCTTGCGCTGAGCGACTTCCAAACAATCGGGTGAGGCCGCACATTTGAGATTGTCCGCCGGCTTGATTAGAGGAATGCGAAAAACCTCTTGGAAGCTGGGATATCGGACGTAGTAGTTGGTCGCTTCGATCGGGCTCGCGCTGCTATTTAGCTCCGAGAAAAGTTCGTCGAGCTTTACCATGAATTCAACCGGTGCGAAATAAGCGAGCCGCACTTGGCTCGGGAAACCAAGTGTGGCGCTATAAGGACCATAGTTCGACAATCCCCTCAGTGGGTGCGTATCTGTCTGCGAGCCAGCAAACAGTAAGAGAGGTTCAGGCAAAATAGCATGTCCCGAAAGAATATATGGCTTTTCACCCATTCGCGCTCCCGCCACGACTAAAAGCCGTACGCGTGCTAACTTTGAATATCGGCGCATTGTCGGTATTGGAAAGACATGAGACCGAAACCTCGCGCCCGTCCCCAACGGTGCCGAATAGTACTTTGATCCACGCATCTAGTAATTGATAGGATTGATTATTGTATCGATGTATTTTCTTACTGCGCAGGAAATCGGTAGCATTTTCACGCATCGACAAAGGCGTGATCCAAATATCAGGTCGAATTAACAGCCACAGCGAACCACCTCTCTCTTCAAGCTTGATTGAAAGAGCCTCAGCCCAAAACGCCTTATTGAGTCGAGGTACTGAACCGGTAATGTACCCGGGCTTTCCCTGATATCCGACAGCGTCTTTGAGTGGCTGAAGAAGCGGATTATTGACTTCCCCATGAATGTGCGTATTCCGGTCCAAGTTGTCCACTCATTCCAGTGGAAGTTGTCCACCGATTCCGTTTTGAGTTGTCCAGCGATTCCAGTGGGGGTTGTCCACTCATTCCGTTCTGAAGTTGGCCACTTTTTGAAGCCGTCCTGGAAGGGGTGGCCAAGGACCGGAACAGGTGGCCAACGCACCGGAATCAGTGGTCAAGTTCCGGAATCCCCCCGGTGGAATCAGCGAGCGATGCTGGAGCATGCCTGTTAACTTACCTCCGCAAGGAGGAAAGAAAGGAAATGCTCAGCATGCGGAAGATCCAAGAAGTTTTGCGATTGAAGCACGAATTCCATTTTTCCAACCGGGCCATCGCCCGGAGTTGTTCCCTATCCCACAGTAGCGTGGCCAACTATCTGCGGCGCACCCGCGCGGCGGGTTTAAGCTGGCCGCTGCCCGAACCGATGGAGGAGTCGCGTCTGGAGAAGCGGCTCTTCCCGGAAAACTCTTTTCACCCCGTCTGCCCGGCGGACCAGCCGGATTTTGCCACCCTCCACCAGGAACTGCGGCAGAACAAACATGTCACGTTGCAGCTGCTCTGGGAGGAGTACAAGCAGACTCACCCGGAGGGATACCAATACAGCTGGTTCTGCCAGCTCTACCGGGGGTGGGCCCAAAAACTCGACCCCACCCTGCGGCAGACCTACCGGGCCGGGGAGAAACTGTTTGTCGATTTTGCCGGCGATACGCTTTCCATTACCCACCCCGCCACGGGAGAAATCACCCCGGCTTACCTCTTCGTGGCCGTGCTGGGAGCCAGCAATTACACCTACGCTGAGGTGACACCCAACCAGCAGTTGTCTCAATGGATCGGGGCCCAGAAACGCACACTGGAGTTTATCCAGGGGGTACCCGAACTGATCATTCCAGACAATACCAAGACGGCCGTCAAACGCAGCTGCCGTTATGAGCCGGACCTGAACCCGGTCTACCAGGCCTTCGCCACTCACTACGGCACGGCCATTTTGCCCACCCGGCCGGCGCGGCCCAGAGATAAGGCGAAAGTGGAAAATGCCGTCCTGGTCGCAGAGCGCTGGATCCTGGCCGTGCTGCGCAAACGCACCTTCTTCAGTGTGGCGGAAGCCCAGGCCGCGGTGACGGAACTCAACGATCAACTCAATGCCCGCCGCTTCCGCAAACTGCCCACCACCCGGGCCGAACTCTTCCAGAAGCTGGACCAGCCCGCCTTAAAGCCCTTGCCCGCCGAACCGTTCACTTACTTCGACTGGAAACGAGCCCGCGTCAACATCGACTACCACATTGACGTCTTCGGACATTACTACAGCGCCCCCTACCCGCTGATCCACCAGGAAGTGGAAGTCCGGATCACGGCTTCCACCGTGGAGCTTTTCTTCCAGAACCAGCGAGTGGCTTCCCACCCCCGCCATGACTCGAAGGGGCACCATACCACTTGCCCGGATCATCGCCCACCCCAACACCAGCGCTATCTGGAGTGGACGCCCGAACGCCTCCTGGCCTGGTCCGGCAAAACCGGCACGGCCACTCGGGCTGTCGTGGCTCACATCCTTAACGCCAAGGCTCATCCGGAGCTGGGATACCGGGCAGCGCTGGGGCTGTTAAGACTGGGCCAACGCTATGGAGATCACCGCCTGGAAGCCGCCTGTCAGCGGGCCCTGGTCCTTAACGCCTGCTCGTACCAGAGTATCAAATCGATGCTCGAGAAGAGCCTCGACCGGCAACCCTTGCCGGAATCGTCCCAGGTGGTCCCCCTGGCCCTGAAAGCCCATCATGACAATGTCCGGGGTGCCGCCTATTACCAGGGAGAGGAGGCCGCTCATGCTGCGACAACCCACGTTTGACAAACTCCACAGCCTCCGCCTGCGGGGCATGGCCGAGGCTTTCGAACAACAGCTCAACCAACCCGATCTGGCCGCCCTCAGCTTCGAGGAACGTTTCGGACTGCTGGTCGATGCCCAGTGGACCTGGAAGGAAAACCAGGCCGTGGCTGGCCGGCTGAAAAAGGCCCACTTGACCCTCTCGGCCTGCTTTGAGGATATCAACTTCCGTCACCCCCGCAACCTGGACCGCAGCCTGATCCGCTCGCTGGGGGACTGTCAGTGGGTGGCCCGCCATCAGAACCTTCTGATTACCGGCCCCACCGGAATCGGAAAGAGTTATCTAGGCCGGGCCTTCCTCCAGAAAGCCTGCCAGCAAGGCTATACCGCCTATTACACCCGCGCTTCCCGCTTCTTCCGCGATCTGGAAGTGGCCCATGCCGATGGCCGCTATGACCGCCTCTTGCGCTCGCTGGCCCGCACCGATCTGCTGGGCCTGGACGATTGGGGGTTGGCTCCGCTCTCCGACGCTCAATGCCGCTATCTGCTGGAAGTGCTGGATGACCGCTACGGCTGCCGCTCCACTCTGATCACCAGTCAATACGCCATCCAGCAGTGGCACGGCCAGATCGGCTTTCCCACCCTGGCCGATGCCATCCTGGACCGCCTCGTCCACAACGCCCACAAACTGGAACTGGACGGAGAATCCCTCCGCCGGGAGAAGGCCAAAAGTGAAGCAGACCTCCCGTCCCGTCCCCTCGACCCGGAACCCCAGCGCCATCCGCGAAAGGGGGTCCGCTCGTGATCCCTGCCACGGTCCGGCTGAAACCGGAATGCTCGAGCGGCTGGTTTGCCGCCGGCACCATGATGTCCCAGGCGCTCTCCCATCTCTCCGACGGGGCCTTCAAGCTCTTCGTCTACCTCTGTCTTCACGCCTCCCGGCAGAGCGGATCTCTGTCCCTCTCGCAGGCCGGCTTGGCTTCTGCCCTCGGCAAGTCCCGGCGCAGTATCGGTCTGTACCTGACCGAACTGGAGCAGAAAGGTTGCTGCCAGATCCAACCCCGCCGCAATCAACATGCTCAGGGTTCTCTCACCATTGCCGACCCCTATTGGCCCTATCAACGATCGCAGCCGCCCAACGATTCTTCAGCCCAGTCTGCCTTTGTGGCTGAGGTCAAGAGAATGTTCCTCGAGCGAGTCCCCGGTGCGGCTTCTTTCACTGCGGCCGATCAGCAGTTGGCCTGCCGCTGGTTCGTCCAGCAGGTCTCCCTCGACCGGCTGGAAAAAGCTTTTCTGCTGGGTTCGGTCCGCCAGCAAATCACCCGGATCAACCGCCAGGAGAACACCCCCATCCGCAGCCTTCACTACTTCCAGCCGCTGCTGGAAGAGGTCCGGCGGCTCAAGGTCAGCCACAGCTATTGGGTTCACCTCCGTCACCAGCTCCACCGGCTCACTCAATCCTCGCCGGCAGCGGGGAGTTCCTCAGCCCGAAAACTCGAGCTGACTCCGCCACCTCTACCCCAGGAGTCACGGCAATGTTAATCAGAAAGAGCGGCGGCCTTGCGTCAAGAAAAACGGACTTCCAGGACCGGTCTCCCCCTGCAAACTGCCGGCGCAAACTCTGCGCAACCCAGCCCCTCTGCCTGCGCAACTTCTTCGCAAGCACAAATCTGTTCGCTTCAGAGGAGGATCAGGAGACGAGATGATGTTGAAGTACCCTCTTTATCCATTTTCATTGACCCGAGTTGGCCACCTTTGACAAGATGATCCGGCTCCAGCGTCGCTGCGCTCCGAAGCTGGCAAATTCCACCGGAATCGCTGGCCAACTTCGGAACGGAATCAGTGGCCATTCCCACCGGAATACCCACGTAGGGCAAGGATCTCGAGGCTGAGGCAGTAGCGGGAACGGAAGAGAGTAAGGAAGCTAATGAAAAATGGAATCATGAGTTCGGATTTATAACATAGAAGTACACCCCGGCGCCCACATTAACTGCCTGAATTTGCTGCTGCACCGAGTTATGGCGACACACAGGAGAAAGGAGGCGGTCAATTCACTCGAGAATTCGCTGAAAAAAACCTTATTGGAGCAGAATGGAGCAGAACGTTTTTGAAGGTGTCTGTAAGTGGTTGAAAAGATGGAGCGGGAGACGGGGATCGAACCCGCGACGTCCAGCTTGGGAAGCTGGCATTCTACCGCTGAATTACTCCCGCTTAACTTAACTAGTTTATTTTAAAAAGCTTGATAAAGATGACTCGCCGTGGAGTAACAAGTGTGCAACAAAAACTGTAAAAACCGGTCTGATTTGGCAATCTGTGCAAGTCATCTTTCCCATGCAGGTAATATATTCCCGACCACTTTAACTTGCAAGAGGTCTTTGACCATCACTGGGCTATGATTCCTCCGTATTCCTCTTGTTGTCGGTGGTCATGCTGCGTCGTTCTCCATTGATAGCAAACAGAATTGATCCTAAAATGAGATTTAGTAGTTCCCTTCCTGATCGAATCCGCTTCTTTGTCATTAGTCATGAAAGAAAGGGGCTAAGATCCATTTTTTGGACAAAATCACAGGCGGCGAGCTGTTGAGGCAGATAAGTGAAAGCGGACTTATAAGGATTTATGTCTAGAAATTATATCAACCGTTTTAGAATCAGTCAGTTGCTACTGAATGAATCCCAGATTGTGCAGTTCAGTTCCATGGCGAGAATTAAGGAGTGTTCTTTAGACTCACGACTCTGATCTCGTTTCTGCACTAACCTCTCCCCGGCATTGATGTGCCGAGATCCTTCTGGACGGTGCTTCCGTCATCAACTGTTGGTAGTCCAATCGTAAGTCGCATACATGGTATAGTTTGAGACTCAATTCCGGGTCATCAGCTCTACGGCCCACAGGGTCTCAAATCATGAGGAATCCCGGCTGCCCAAACCAGAATTGCTTGCGAGCAGAAAAAACTCCTACCGAAGGTATCATCCGTCACGGCTTCTACAAGACCCGATGGAGTCCTCCAGCACCATCATGTGCTCGGGCTTCATGCCCGGTAGCAGAACCGGGATTACCGCGAATTCCGGATCGCTCTTTTGCCGTTCGAGCGCCGGCTTCGCTTCGCCCTCGAGCTGAAACGGCCCCCACCCGTCGGGCCCCAGACAAACCGCGCACGTTTTCGACGATGCCAGTGCGCGCTGAATATGCTCCGTCCACGCGCGGCCGCCCACCAACTCGGATTCGTCGAAAAACGTCCGCAGCCCGAACTCGGGGCGAAGACGATGGTTCAGTTCTCTCAGCCGCTCCTTCTCGCGGCTGTTGTGGCAGAGAAAGACGTCGTACAATGGCTCGCCAGAGACTGCACCTCCCGTACTCAACTTACTGCTCCTCCGGCTTGGCCGTCTTCTCCCCGTACTGACGTTCCACAATCCTGCTCAGCTTCCCCGTCATTTCCCGCAGCAGTGGCGCGTTCCTCGGCCTCACCGCCGTCTCCATGTGCGTCGGCTCAGGGCCATCTCGTCCCGCAGCAATTCCAGCGCTTTCGCGTCACCCTTGGCCGCCATCACTTTGCCGTCAGTTCGCGCGGCTTGGCTTCGCACAGGTGGTACGCTTCCGTGATCGCTTTGATGTGCTCGAAATCCAGAAAGTGCGTCCCCGTTCCCAGCCAGTCGAATCCCCATGTCCTGTGCGTCCCGTGCATCAGGTTCAGCTTCCGCAGAGCGCTCGCCATTTGCTGTGGTTTGAACGGATCCGCTGGCCCATACCAGTGTCGATTCTAACCTACCTTCAGGAGGCAGAAACCTGATGGTGCACTGCGGACAGATGGATCCCACCAGAAATGGCTGATGAGTCGGCGCCCACCGGCTCGCATGGTATTGAGTGGCAGATGACGAGGCCGTCATTCTTGTCGATAACAGCCCTTCGCCTGAAAAAACCGGCCCGGCTGAACCCAAACGGCGTTCGAGGAGAATGCCGGCCAAACTTCCTCCAAGAGGACTTCGGGACAACGATGAGCACTTCGACGGCTCGGGCGTTTTCAGATGATCGATGACACGGTAAGGCCCGTCGTCGCCCGGGTTAGGGATGTTTCCCGAGTACCGCGAGGGCGTAGCTGAAAGCGTTGTTGAGCGCGTGCAGCGCAATCGGCGGCCACAGCGACCCGGTCCGCTGGTAGAGCCATGCCAACACCAGGCCGCCGGCGAACAAGTCAATCGAGTGTACTTCGTCCAAATGCACCAGCATGAACACCAGCGCCGAAACGAAGATCCCGGCGCGCCAGTATCCGTGAGCGCCGAATCGACCCAGCAAAAGGGCGCGGAACAGAACCTCCTCGGCGAACGGGATGGCGAGCACAATGGCAAGGAAGGCGGTTGCCGAGGCGAGGCCACTCGTTCTCCAAAGCATGCGTGTCGTTTCATCGGGCGCCATCGGGTCGATACCAAAGGGTCGCAGCACAGCGATCTGAATCAATTGGATCAGGACTACGCCCGCGACACCGGCCAGCAGCCACTTCCACCATCCGGGCCGGGGTCGATCCGCCAGCCAGATGAGGGGCTCGCCCAAACGGCAAGCCCGCCGGAGCCGGTATGCGGCAACCACGCCTACGACGACCGCCGCAGCCAGCAGGCAGCCCCACCAGATCCCCACCGGAACACTCTCCATCCCCACGCTCGGTGGATGAGTTGCCGACACCAGATAGGCCCGTTTGTATCCAAGTGATTCCCAATCAGGCTGGGCGGGCCCCTTTGATTCCTGGCGTTCATACCGCAGCATCAACTGCCTGCTGCCAGGCGGGCGCTCCGCACGAAGATCTTTCAGATCGCCTTGCGAGACAGCCCACGCCATCAGCCCGCCGTCGCTTTCGGGCATGGCATCGAACCGCCAGCGGTCCTCTCGCTGGGTGTCTCGCTGGGTGCCTGCCCGCGTCCCAACGATGGCAAAAAAGGGTATCGCGAGGGGTAGAGTCGCGGAGAGACACACCACCAAATCCCAAATCCACAGACCGAAAAGCCGACTGCGTCGCGGACGCTCCGCAACGCCCTCCATGGTCGGTGTAGACATTGAAGCCTCCTTTAAGTGAGGACCAAATGCTTTGAGAGAGGATAAGCATAACATGCTAGCGATCATCTGATATTAATCAGTTCATAAGTAAGTAGACATAGGGTATAATGGGGTGCGAGCGTCGCGACACTTTAGCCCTAATACTGTTCACTTAATGTTTTTTGTGTGGTATTCTGTTCAGCGAGGACAGGAGGACCGCACATGGCACGCACAGTGGCAGAGCTTCCCCCCGGCACCCGAATCACGGACCACATCAGCCTGGGGGTGATCACCAAGACCTTCCCGCTGACCAAAGTCAAGGCCGTGGTGGCCGCGGCTGGAAGGACCAACCAGCGGCAACGAGACCTGCCGGCGCACGTGGTCGTATACTACGTCATCGCGCTGGCGCTTTACATGCACGCTTCCTATCGGGAGGTGCTGCGATGTCTGTTGGAAGGGATCCAGTGGCTGCTGGGTCCCGGAGCCGGGGTCAAGGTGGCTGGCAAGTCCGGGATTTCTCAGGCGCGCTCCCGGTTGGGATGGGAAGCGGTCCAGCAACTGCATGACCGGGTGGTCCGGCCGATTGCCGTCCCGGCCACGCGGGGGGCCTGGTATGGCACCTGGCGTTTGGTCAGTCTAGACGGCAGCACGCTGGATGTAGCCGATGAGTCCGACAACGAGAAAGCCTTTGGGCGGCCGGGGGCCAGTCGCGGCGCCAGCGCCTATCCGCAGATCCGGTTGGTGTCGCTGGTGGAGAACGGCACGCATGTTCTGTTTGGCAGCGCGATGGGGGATTACCGGACGGGGGAAATCACTTTGGCCCAGAAGGTTTTGCCCTCCCTGCGGGAGGGCATGTTGTGTCTGGCCGATCGGAACTTCTTTGGATTCGGGTTGTGGAACGAAGCGCGGAAGACCGGAGCCGATCTGCTCTGGCGGGTGAAGAAGAACCTGCGGCTGCGCTCGGAGAAACAGCTCGCTGACGGTTCCTATCTGAGCCGGATTTACGCCTCGGAACGAGACTGGAGGCATCAGGCCCAGGGGGTCCGGGTGAGAGTCATCGACTATCGTTTAGAAGGAGTGGCCGGGGCGGAGCCGATCTACCGCCTCGTCACCACCCTGCTGGATCCGCAACAGGCTCCGGCCCAGGAACTGGCGGCCCTCTACCATGAGCGCTGGGAGATCGAGACCGCCTTAGACGAGTTGAAGACCCATCTGCGGGGTTCCCAGATCGTCTTGCGCAGCAAAACCCCGGACCTGGTCCGGCAGGAGTTTTATGGCCTGATGATGGCCCACTTCGCCATCCGCGGACTCATGCATGAAGCCGCGCTGGAAGCCGATATCGATCCGGACCGCTTGTCCTTCCTGCACGCCGTGCGCGTCGTCCGCCGCAAACTGGCTGCCTTCGGCGCCATTCCCCCCTCGGCACAGGAAGGCCTTTCATGAGACCGTCCTGCGGGAAATACTCGAAGAACGAGTGGTGTCGAGTCGTAATCGCCGCAACCCGCGAGGAGTCAAACGGAAAATGAGCAACTTTCCACTTCGGCCTCGCAAATTGGAGAGGATGGCTCCCATCAACTTCAAAAAGGCCATTAAAATTATTAAGTGAACAGTATTAACTTTAGCCCCCATTATACCCTATGTCTACTTACTTATGGGTGCTTCCGGAATCGACTGTTGGTAGCCCACCTGTAACTCACTCCCGTGGTATAAGTTTGAGACTCAATATGCGACCATCAGTTCTAGTGTCGTCAAGGTCCAATAACCATGGAGAGTCTCAGCTGTCCAAACCAGCATTGCCCTCCATCCAGAAAAGGCGACGTCGGAGCTATCATTCGCCATGGCTTCTACACGACTCGATGGGGGAACCGTCGTCGCTACCGTTGCGGGACTTGTGGGAAGACGTTCTGCTCAACAACTGAGACACCTTATCATCGACTCCAGCATCGGCGAGTCACCTTTGATGAAGTCGCCTCCTCAGTGTCGAGGGTTTGAACAAGTCCGCCATTAGTAGATTCAAGCAAATTACCCGGAATACGGTGCATCGCTGGCTGGCAAGAGCAAGCGACTGGTGTCATCGCTTCAGCGATCGAAATATGAAAAGGATCGTCATAGCAGGGTGCTTCCGTCATTAATTGTTGGTCGGATTGGTTTAGCCAGTTAGTTTACAATATGTTACAGCCAAATTTCGCTTCACAAATTCCAGTTGGCTCCAAAGTGGAGAGCTAGTGCTATTCCAAGAAGAAGTTGAGGACCGGTCACCAACAGTAGATTGTGGAAGCACCAAGCGCTTCATAAGAACCCTCTTTTCAACACGATGCCCATTGTTAATGATACGGCCTTGAACTGAAAAACAACCCGTCCTCCAGAATCTATTCGGTTCGAGCTATCACTCCATTCATAGCCTCTCATCCAATCCCGTTAATCATGCGTATCTGATAGTCACCTTTGCCAATTGGCAATTCTTTGCCTCCCAGTTTGTGTTGGTCTGTGGCTTCTTTCTCACTCAGCGTAAAAGGAACCCTACCCGAAACTGGAGCCAGTTCTCATTGGCATAGCGTGGATCGATGTGGTCCCGGCCCTCAAATCGCATGCCAAAGTGGTTGCTGAACCAGTAGTTCACCCCTCCGCCAAAGTGAATAAGGCTTTCTGTTCCCTGGCGGAAGGCCAACGAATAACCTCCGGTCACAAATGGGACTGCCTTGTGGTTACGATTGAACTGGTACAAGACGCCCGGAGAAAACAACCCAAACCCCTCGCTAAACCCGTTTCGGGGAAAGAAGAGATATCCTACATCCGCAGATATCCCCAGCCCGTGCGTAAGTAACCCTTCTCCTCCTCCGCCAAAGGTCAGAGTAGCACTGGAACTACCCTCGCCAGCCACAACCCCGGGTGCCGCAAAGGCGTATCCGTAGCCCCGTTTCACTTCAGTTTCTGGAGGCTGGGAGAACCCTAGTTCAACCAGAAAGATGAGGATGCATATTGAGGAGACAAAGAGACTTTTCATATATTCCTCCGTTCCCCAAGTGGTTCAAAATTAACAATCCAGTGGAATCCAGCGATCGAGGAGATCGTCGACCAGTATCCTCCAGCGTCGCGAGAGTGAGCGGTGCAAAGTGCCCGATCCTTTCGATCTGCGCGCCCCGCCCCGCTCCGCCTCACTTACCCGTCAGTAATCTCATCCTCGCCATTCGCTGCCTGTCCTGAGTTCCCACTCAAATTCCGCAATTTCCCGGGGCTGTTTCTCTATGTGCTTTCAGATAGAAATCCTTATAAATCACTATGGCGGGCGCAGGTCACTGGGGGGTACCCGTAACCCGCAAGGTGACGGCATAGTCTCCGGCTTCTCGACTGTTCCCGACACTTGAGGCGTAAATCCTATTCCTTGAACCCACGAAGCCCCGAGTGCCCAACCGCTTCCGGGAAGATATGAATCCCCCGGACCAAAACTGTTGAATAGAACGGCAGGCAACACTGGCGATTTGCCGTGACCTTCGACGCTTCTATTGCAGCGTGCACAAACAAAACGATCAGCCAGTCCTCGTTGGTGAATGCAAAGTCCTGGGAGAACACACAACTCCCTCAAAATTCCCTTAAGTTGTATATATGAACAACGCCCGGTGGGAGTGATCCACTTCTGGCCTGCAGGCCAGATGGACCAACGGGCGATTAAGAACCGCGACAGGGTGGCCTCAAGGGAGAGGCTTTTTTGAAAAGTGGCAGCTATCGCAAAAAAATGGAGAATCTGCGGGTTTTATGGAACTGGAATTAATAAGAGATAGCGTCGTGTAATGCTGTTCCTCCCCACATCCCAAAGTCAAGGACTATTTATATCCGAGTGGGACCTATCCGTCTTCGGCAAGCCTTCCCGCCTTTTCCTCTCATTCCAGCCTGCTACGCTTCCTCACAGAAAGGAGGTGATGAATCCTATGAGTGAAGCAACGCTTCTTTCCTATGCGGGGAAACTAACCCGCGAACAGCTGGCCTTGGTGCCGACGCCGCTGGGAACGGTGACCCACAGGCCCATTCCGCACATTGAGGTAGTGAACGCCCCGTGGTCCGCGAAAACCCGATACGGCTTCCGAATCCTGTAGATCTATGCGCTTCGAGTAAAATCCTCTGTCTCGTTCCGGTATCGTATGGGCTCCAAAATTCTCCCATTGCTCTGGCAGAGCCTCTGATCCCAGTAGTTGGGCCACATTCGGCGGGAAGTTTAAGTATCAGAACGCGGTCCGACGACAACTACGCAACTAGCCTGTAGTCGTGATGCAATCCGTTCAACACAGGAATCGCCACAAGCCTGCCTCCCAGTGGCTTCGGATCAGCCAACGCCGGATCAGGATCCGGTATCCCGTTCAACCCTTGATGCACGCGGCCGTGGTTGTACC
>JBGPHY010000088.1:0-13055 GCA_041484625.1 Terriglobia bacterium
AGGTCTCCCCCATACCGCTTTTCGACCCAGGGAACGGCCTGAACCACCGAGTTGTCCAGGGCTTTCCCAATCGCCTGGCGCACGGAAGGCGTCAGCCAGGTCCACTGCGTGTAAGCCTGCCACAACGTTCGGACCGTGTGCCCCAGGCACAAATCAAGGCGCCGATTCGGCGTGAATTCCTGCCAGCGAGCCAGGGCTTCGAGTTCTCGGCCCGCCGCAGAAGCTGCTGACCCATCCTTGAACCACTCGGCGGCCCAGCCCAAGCTGTTGAGACGTTCCTCCATTTCCCAAGAGAGCCAGATCTCCCAGGGATAATCCTCGATCCCGGGAACTGGCAGTCCGGGCAGGGTGATCCTTTCCAGAGGCAGCGGAAAGGCCAGACGTCGGCCAATCCGGTAGTAGTCGACGACCAGCTGTTGCTTGGCCAGGTATCGAGCAGCACGGGATCGGACCTCGGTCTCAATGGCTTCGCGGGTCATCCGACGGGGATTACTCAAGTCCCCATGGAAAACTGGCGCGCTGACGCTATCTTTAGCGAAGTAGCATCGCGGCAAGAACAATGCAATGCAGCAAGTCAACAGTACAAAGGGTCGAAAGCAGTCGGGCAGAGTCATTGAAGGAATTCCCAAAGACCGAATGCAAAACTCGCAATTCGTAGTCTAGGCTTTCATAGGGAAATCGACAATCGGAAATCACAAGATCGATTGCTGTTCGGCGCGCCAGGCCACGGCCGGTTTTTCACATTTGTTGTGGATTGATTTGATCATATGCTAGTAAACTTAGCTCCGTCAACTCGCTTGTGTTGGATTTAGATTTTTCCGCATTCTCCTTTAAAATCCGGACAGACAGGTACTCATTAAGAGGAAAGGGTCATTGCCATGCCCCCAAAGCCAACTGGATTACTCCCGAAGATGTCGAGCAATACGTTGAGGACCCTGGGAACTGCGGGACTCAGTTTGTGGTTAGGAGTTCTGTTGAGCTGCCAGAAGACATCTGAGACCCCGCCCAAACCCGCCCCTCCCCCGGAAGCACCTCAAGTCAAGTTTGGAGTGACCGTTCAGAAAGGCCCGATGGACTCGGTCCTGCTCAAGGACTACGCACCGGAGTCCTCCTTGCTGGTTCCTGAGACGCTTGTCGCCAAAGCCCGTTTCCCGGTAACAGACGTTCATGCTCACGTTTATGCCGAGACTGCGGCGGAGGTGACGGAGTGGGTGCGCACCATGGACGAAGTGGGGATCGACCGGACTATTGTGCTCACCGATGTTGTGGGAGCGGAATTTGACCGGCTCGTCGACCTCTACCTGAAGCCCTATCCCAACCGGTTCCAGCTTTATTGCGGTATAGACATGACCCGCATAGAAGCTCCGGATTACCCGGAACAAATCGTGCGCGAACTTGTGCGCTGTTATCAGAAAGGTGCTCGGGGAGTCGGCGAGGTCAGTGACAAAGGTTGGGGATTCAATGGAACGAGTGAGACTCCTTTGCCTCGTGCACAACGATTACATCCTGACGATCTCCGTCTCGATGGGTTCTGGGAGAAGTGTGCGGAGTTAAAGCTTCCTGTCAATCTTCACATCGCCGATCATCCCTCCTGCTGGAAACCACTGGGGCCTAAACAGGAACGAACGCCCGACTTCCAAGGATTCAACCTCTATGACAAGGATGTCCCTTCCTACGAAGAGTTGTTAGCCATGCGGGACCACCTGCTGGCCAAACATCCCCACACCCTCGTCATTGCCTGCCATTTCAGTAACCAGGGGAACGATCTGGCAACGCTGGCCAAAGCATTAGATCGTTTCCCCAATCTGTTTGTCGACGTATCTGCGCGGGATTATGAAATAGGACGCCAGCCCAGGAATGCGGCCAGGTTTCTGCAGAAATACCGCAACCGTCTCCTATTTGGAACCGATATGGGAAGGATGAAATCGGTCTACACTGGATGGTGGAGACTGCTGGAGACGCCCGACGAGTTCATCCCGGGCCGCATCTGGTGGCGGTATTATGGCCTCGCACTGCCATCTGATGTCCTGAAGAGTCTCTACCAGGATAATGCAAGGCGGTTGCTCAACTGGCGGTAAGTTTCCACCAAAAGGGCACGGAGTGCGCAGAGGCCATGTCCATCGGCTTTCATCCTCGGTCTCGTCGTTGTCCTCGGTAGTTGTCATGCCGAGAACGAGAACGACGAGGAGGACGATTTACAAGAGAATTTCTCTGTGTCCTCTGTGGTGAGACTATGCCGGTAAACTGGATTTAGTTAGTAGGTAATAACCAGCGAATTACAGCGCGTGAGTCCCGGTGCGTCAAAACCGTAAGTGGCGACGTTGTTTCGGAAGTCACTCGACCGCAAGACTTTTGTGTGGGCGCGTTCTCCGGAGAGGGTTTGGTAACGATGGACAACCTTTAGAGGAGAAGCGATAGCAGAACTATCCTTCACCTTAAAGTGGACTGTGTTGGCCCCGGCAACAATTCGGGGAATGGACATGATCCCGTTCTCGAAATACGCCTCCAGCTTTATCGACTTGAGCCCTGCTGGAGTGGTTCGGTGGACATTTGGCTGGAGAGAGAGTCGCACCTGGAAACGGTAACGCCCATGGATACTGACGTCCTTCCCGTTGAACCGGGGGCGTCCCAGCTCGCAACGAAACAGGCCGGGCTCCTTCTGCACGCTCTGCCATTCTGACCAGCCATCCGGTTCGGTTTCTGCTTGAGGTTTCGGCAGGAGAGTCCGGATTTCTAGCGCAGGCTGGTCTTGCGCAGAAGCCATCCACTCCCCCGAGAGGACTCCATCCACCAGGACATAGGGAGAACAGAAGTCATAGATGACCCAGCCTCCTCCATCCTTTTGGGCGGACCTGAGGAATGGTGCGGTGGAAAAATGCTTGAGGTCAGAGTTCGCCGCCGAGTCCTCAAGAAAACGCGGATCCTTCAAATCGGGTTGATAGATCAGGCACCCCCACGCCTGGCCAATCGTTCGTCCTCCGCTGACATCGGAGTTGTAGCCTTCGTTTTTGGGGACAGTTGTCACATAAGGGGCACATTTCGAATAGTTGGGATCGTACTTGACCCAGTTGCCATCCAGCATGGTTTCGGTCACGCGATAGAAGCGGCCGGATGGCCTGAAAGGTTCTTCCCCCTTGGATTCATAACCGGCGGGGACATAGAACTTGCGAGAGGTATTGTCCCAGAATCGTTCAATGGTCGTGCCTTTCGCCAAATGGAAAGACATGTCGTGATACCGGGTACCCATCTGGTACTGCCCATTACCAAGCACACATTCTCCGGGGCTTCCAGCTTTGATCCAGGCGTCCTCGGATTCGTAATAGACCGGTTGGAGCAGAAACGCCCGTTCCCACTCTACCCCAAAGAACTCAAAGAACGGCCTGCTGCGGTGCTTGTAGTTCTTGTTCTTTAAGATATTCTGGTCGTCGCCCACCTCGGCCCAATCGAGGACCCGGGCATCGGGAGCATCACGATCGATCAGGTAGTAACCATAGCGGGCGTCGAAGGCAGAATATCCGCCATCCAGTCTCAACCGGTACATCGTGTGGTAGCCACCATCTGCGTGCTGGACCACCACTCTCTCGGCAGCCTTTCGATCGTTTTTGTACTCAGACCAAGCGGCTTCGGCGATGCGGCTGTGGGTGTCACAATACCCCCAACCATAAACGAAGAGGTTCTTCTGGGCATCCAGGACATATCGCTCCTTGCCGTATTCACCTTCATGGGCCTGGATCATCCCTCCAGTGGCCATTTTGGAGAAGAGCCGCAACCAGCGGAAGAAGGTCTGAGCCTGGGCGGTCTCGCTGGCATTTTCGACCTTTTCGAGCCGCATAATATCGCGAGTCCAAGTGACCAGGTCTGTACATTCCGGCCAGTTGTCGCTGACCACCAAGGGGCCAGACACAACCTTGGCCTCTGCGTTGAGAGCCATTGGCGACACGAATGCCGTGACGCCAAAAGCCATCCAAAGGCTTATAGACCTGCTGATCGTGAAGATCATCCATCGAGCCATAATCAATCCTTTAATAGGGGCTTGTCGAGTCGGGATCAACTCGCACTTTCGAAATCTTTGAGACAAATTCATACAGCCGTATCATACAATACGCCAGAGCAGATGGGTAACCAGGAGGATTTCATTCGGCACACGGAAGGGACCTTCAATGAAGAAATGGATCTGGTTGTTTTTCTACGTTGCGCCGCTGTTCGGGCAGACTGTCGACGTCGCTGACACACAGTTGTTGACAATGCCGGCAATCAGTAAGGATCACATCGCCTTTGTCTATGCCGGCGATTTGTGGGTAACCAATACGGAAGGAAAGGAAGTTCGAAGATTAACCACTGGCCAGACGGTAGAATCCACCCCGGCCTTTTCCCCCGATGGCAGATTGATTGCCTTCAGTGCCCAGTATGACGGCAACACTGACGTGTATGTAGTCTCATCGGCTAGCGGAGTATCGACACGGCTGACGTGGCACCCAGGACCGGACATCGTCCAGACCTTCACTCCGGATGGCAGGGCCGTTCTGTTCACCTCCGCAAGAAATGTCTTCACCAGTCGTTACATGCAACTGTTTACGGTTCCGGTCAATGGTGGGTTCCCGGAAGCGGTGAAACTCCCGTATGCCTACAGGGCCTCATACTCCCCCGATGGAACCCGCCTGGCGTACAATCCGCTTTCTCCAGCTTACACCCAATGGAAACATTATCGCGGCGGCACAGTCTCGACGATTTCCCTCTTCCGGTTTTCCGATCAGTCAGTGGAAAAAATACCGCAGCCGGCAGGCCGTTCGAACGACGCCGGGCCAATGTGGGCGGGCGACGCCGTTTACTTTCGCTCGGATCGAAACGGGGAATTTAACCTTTTCTCCTATGATCTGAAGTCGAAAGCCGTCAAACAGCTCACTTCGTACCGGGATTTTCCGGTGTTGAGCGCATCGGCCGGCGACGGCAAGATCATATACGAACAGGCGGGACATCTCCATGTGCTGGACCTCAAGAAAGGGCAGACCCGGAAGCTGACCATTAGCGTGGTTGCAGATCTCCCGGAGACCCGCCCCCGTTATGTCAAAGGGTCAAAATACATCCGCAATGCCTCTCTCTCCCCCACTGGAGCCAGGGCGGTATTTGAGTTTCGGGGAGAGATCATAACCGTCCCAGCCGAAAAGGGTGACCCGCGCAATTTAACTAACACGCCTGCCATAAACGAGCGGTCCCCCGTCTGGTCCCCCGACGGAAAACAAATCGCTTATGTCTCCGATGAAACCGGCGAATACGCCCTTCATGTTCGCGGCCAGGATGGCAAAGGAGAGGTTCGCAAAATCAAGCTGCAAGGAGCCGGGTTCTATGACAACCCGCTGTGGTCACCCGACAGCAAAAGAATCTCCTATACCGATAATTCCTGGAGTCTTTACTGGGTCGACCTGGAATCGGGGGCTTGTAAGAAGATTGCCTCAGAACCGCTTTATGGGCCCAGCCGGGCGAGGGCCATGCACCATGTCTGGTCTCCGGATTCAAAGTGGATTGTGTACACGCTCAGCAGCAAAACCTACATCCAGTCGATCTACGCCTATTCGATCGAAAAAGGCGGTTCTACCCGTATTACCGATGGTCTGAGCGACGTCAGTGAGCCGGCCTTTGATGCGAGTGGAAAGTATCTATATTTCTTTGCCTCCACAGATGCCGGGCCAGTCAAACAGTGGTTTGACATGTCGAATGCAGACATGCGCGTGACTGAAGCCATCTACTTGGCCGTGCTCAGAAAGGGGGTGGTCTCTCCTTTAGCCAAGGAAAGCGACGAGGAAAAAGGGATCACGAAGGAGGACAAGGAGAAGAGCAAGGAGAAGGACAAGGACGCCGGAAAGGCCGAGGAACCTTTTTCCATCGACTTCGAAGGGTTGTCGCAGCGAATCCTGGCCATTCCTGTGCCAACGGGGAATTACTCGAACCTGCAGGGTGGTGCCGCCGGGGAAATTTTCTACCTGGAGAACACCGCTGGATTGGCGGCCGCTGGCCCAGGGGATGGCCGCAGTTCCCTCCATCGCTACGATCTGAACAAGCGCAAAGATGAAACGATTCTGCCAGAATTGAATGATTACGAGATTTCGGCCGACCACAAGAAACTCCTGTATGTCTCCAAGGGGGCGTGGGCGACAGCCTCCACTTCGAGCAAGATTGACCCCTCCCAGGGCAAGCTCAACATTGACAGCATCGAGGTCCGGATTGAACCTCGCCAGGAGTGGAACCAAATCTTCCAGGAATCCTGGCGGATCAACCGAGACTATTTCTACGATCCGAACATGCACGGGGCTGATTGGAAGGCAATGCGGGAGAAGTACGCTGTGTATCTCCCTCACTTGGCCACCCGCAGTGATCTCAATCGGGTCATCCAATGGATGTGCAGTGAACTGGCAGTAGGACATCACCGCGTGAGCGGAGGCGACTTCCTTCGCGACACCAAGAGTGTCCCTGGAGGATTGCTGGGAGCGGATTACACGATTGAGAACGGCCGCTATCGCTTTGCCAAGGTTTACGGCGGTCTAAACTGGAATCCCGAATTGCGTTCCCCCTTGACTGAGCCCGGTGTCGACGTCAAAGCCGGGGAATACCTTTTGGCCGTTCGAGGCCAGGACCTGCGTCCCCCTGCCAACCTCTACAGCCTGTTTGAAAACACGGCGGGGAAAATCGTGGAGATCACCGTGGGGCCCAATCCCGACGGCACGGGGTCACGAACGGTCCAGGTGGTCCCCCTGACCGATGAAAACGCTTTGCGTAACCGGGATTGGGTGGAGGGGAATCTGAAGAAAGTGGAGGAGGCGACCGAGGGACGAGTGGCCTATGTGTACGTCCCTAACACCACCATCCAGGGGCACGACTACTTTAAAAGGTACTTCTTCCCTCAAGCCGACAAGGAGGCCATCATTATCGATGAACGCCATAACGGCGGCGGACAGGTGGCCGATTACTATATCGACCTGCTTCGCCGGCCTTTTGTCAGCTATTGGGCGACCCGCTACGGGGACGACATCAAAACGCCAGGCGCCTCTGTCCAGGGCCCCAAAGTTATGCTTATTAATGAGACGGCCGGTTCAGGCGGCGATTTGCTTCCCTGGATGTTCCACAAGTTCAAGATGGGGAAATTGATCGGTAAGCGGACCTGGGGGGGACTAGTCGGTATCTTGGGATTTCCGGCGCTGATGGACGGAGGCTCCATCACGGCTCCGAACCTGGCCATCTGGACGGAAGACGGCTGGGTCGTCGAAAATGAGGAAGTCCCGCCGGACATTGAAGTGGAGCAGACTCCAGCCGAGGTCAACGCCGGCCGTGACCCACAGTTGGAGAGGGCCATCCAGGTGGTAATGGAAGATCTCAAGAAGAGTCCGCAGCCGGTTCTGAGGCGTCCGCCCTACCCGGTGCGGGTGAAATGAGAATTGTTTGACTGGTAGCCACGACGAATTGCTTTCTGATTCGTCGTGGGCTTTTCAAAATGTCCAATGTTTATCGACTGAGGGCCACTGACAGGATCTTCTTCATCACGACGAATCTCACCCGAGGCGCTGCACGACTCATTGAATCTGAATTTGAAATGCTTTTGCTGGTTTTCTCTGAGTACAGAACTCGACTTGGGTTCGGGCTGCTCGGCTATGTTTTCATGCCTGACCATTTGCATGCTCTTATATGGCCTCGTCACCCTTTAACCATCTCTCGTGTCCTGCAGGACATGAAGTACTGTTCTTCCCGGAACCTGAACCGCGTCAGGGGAACGGCAGGAACCGTGTGGCAACACCAGTTTTCGGACCGGTTTGTCCGGGCCGCTCAGGAATTCCAGCAACGTCTCGAATATATGCATTATAACCTGGTCCGAAAAGGCTTGGTCTTTCATCCAGGAGAATGGCGCTGGTCAAGTTACAACAATTTTGCGTTGGAACCAGAGATTGTCGCTCAATGCCCGATTCAGGTAGATTACGTGCAGTTGCCGGACAGTTACCGTGCATGAGCTCGCAAAAGCCCACGACGAATCAGAAAGCAATTCGTCGTGGCTACCATCTTGCCGAAAGGTTTGTGAATCACTGCCATGAAAAGAGCGCTTCAAATTGTCCTTTCAACCGCGTTACTTTCTTGCATGAGGCTGGCCTGGACCCAAACTGTTCCTCCACAATCAAAATCCTCTGACCTTTGGGATCTAGCCCAGCACGAGAAATCTGTCCACCGATTTTCGACCCTTTTTACAGCGCAGGACGTGCGTGATCGATTGTCCAAAGACAGCGGAATCGACGAGGCCATCGCCTGGTGTAAACAGACCGCAGTGTCGAAGGTGTACGTCGAAGAATTCCGGGACGGCTATCAGGCCGAGCGTTCCACCCTCCTTCGGGCCAAGGAACGGTTTTCGATGGAGGGCATCGATGTCTCGGGCTGTGTCACAACCACGAAGGTTGGCAAATCGTCCACTGGTTGGAAGAATGTCATTTCCTGCTACACGAATCCTGCAACCCAGCTCAAGATCAAAGCCATCTTCGAATATGCATCCAGCCTATTCGATGAAGTCATGATCGACGACTTCTGGTTTAGCGACTGCTCCTGTTCCGAATGCGAGGCAGCGCGCAGAGCTAAGATTGTCACTATCGGCGGCAAGACTTACCCGGTAATGGGAGACCGCTGGGAGGATTATCGCTCGGAATTGATGGTCAACCTTTCCAGGGATTATGTACTTGGCGCGGCCAGACGCATCAATCCTAAAGTGCGTCTGATTATCAAGTATCCGCAATGGTACGAGCTGTTCCATGAGCGCGGCTATGAAGTGGCGCGGGAGACTGCAGATTTCGACCGGATCTGGGTAGGCACCGAAACGCGAGATTATACAGACAAGCGGTGGGGCGGCACGGTTCAGTATGAAGCTTACTTCATCATGCGCTGGCTGGGAGGCCTGGGCGGAGAGAAATGCGGCGGAGGCTGGTACGACTGGCTGGGTACCACCGAGCACACTTACATTGAACAGGCCCGGCAGACAGTCCTGGCCGGGGCGCGAGAGTCTATGCTCTTCTGCTACGGCGGCCTCCAGGGCAGTACAGGCCCGAATAACGCGAGAGCCTTGCGGGCCCAGATCCCCGAATTGCTAAATGTTGCCAAGGAGATCAAAAGCCGAGAGATCTTTGGGATTGCGGCCTATAAGCCACCGAACAGCCATCCCGGCAAGGAACCCCGCGTCTTTGATTTCGTCGGAATGCTGGGGTTGCCGCTGGTTCCTTGCTACGAATTCCCAACTCAGGCACCCGCGGCCTTCTTTTCAGTTCATGCCCTGAAGAACGCAGATTTTGCAGCCAAGCTCTCGGCATTTATTGCCAGCGGGAAGCCCGTCGTGCTGACGGACGGCTTGGCACAGCAATTGACGGGCAAGGTCGCCCTCGACGCCAAAAACGTTAAGATCCTGTCTGTCAAAGGAGATCCCAGATCTTTGCTGCGTTTACCACAAAAGGAACTGGATGAGCTTCGCACTCCCCTGCTTCAAGCCTTGAAGGCCAGTTTCCGCGCGCCCGGCCTGGTGGCACTTTATCTCTTCAAGGATGGCAGTCAGGTGGTGGAGAATTTCAACGACCAGCAGGTAAAGGTCGACATCAATGGAGAGACGCTCTCCGTAGACGCCCGCGGATGGTTGTGGCGGTGGAAATAATTGAAAGGAATACGCGGATACGGACGCGTCCATCGTGATGCCCAACCATTTTCATGGAATCATCTTGATTCACGACATGCCGGGTAGGGGCGGTTCGCGAACCGCCCCTACGACCAACGCCGTACACGAACCATCAGAACGACCGGGGCGAAAACCGTTGGGACGGTTGGTCGGTGTGTTCAAGACCGTATCGACCAAACATATAAACCTGCGTCGCAACCGGCCAGCCGTACCCGTCTGGCAACGCAATTATTACGAACACATCATCCGCAACGAAAGATCGTTGAACCACATCCGGGAATACATCTTGAACAATCCTCTGCAATGGGAGATCGATCGGGAAAATCCATTGCGGCCAACCAGCCCAACCACAAAGGTTCTTGCACCATGCGAAACGTGACCGAATCCGTTTTGTCGGTAGAATGGACAGTTGCGTGAGATCTGGCTGATGGCAGATGTTACACCATCTTCCAGCATCGCGAAAGGACGCCGTTTCACGCCTCGAACATCCACTGCCCACCAACCATGGTCCGTTCCACCGGGATGGATATTAGAGACATGGGATCTTCACGCAGGGGGTCCCGCCCCAGCACCACCAGGTCGGCTAATTTGCCGGGCTCAATTGAACCTTTTAAATGTTCTTCATAGGAAGCGTAGGCTCCATGCACCGTGCCCACTCGAAGCGCCTCTCCCACGCTGACCCTTTGCCCGGGGCCCCAGACGTTCCCCTTGCTGTCAGTGCGCGTCACGGAGGATTGCAGAGCCATCATCGGTTCGAAGGGGCCCGGCGGATAATCGGAGGCCTGGGTGACGTTGATCCCTGCATCAAGAAAACTACGCACGGCGAACATGTGGTTGAGCCGTTCAGGCCCATACTCCTTCATTTTTTCTCCGTGGTAATAGACATAGGTGGAGAAGGGAGTGGGAATGGCGCCAAGAGTTCGGATCCGCTTGACCAGAGAGTCATTGACCACGGTACAGTGCTCAATTCGGTAACGGGGGTCCCGACGCGGAGACTCGCGCTGCAGTCGCTCGTAGATTCGCAGCACGATGTCGATAGCTACGTCGCCGTTGGCGTGAACCCCGATCTGCCAATCGGCCAGGTGAGCTTTCCGCGCCAGCGGATAAAGCTGATCTTCGTCTGCGACTAGAATGCCGTAATCGTTGGGACGCCCAATATAGGGCTGCGAGAGCCGAGCGGTCCGTTCTGAAATAGAGCCGTCACAAACCAGTTTGACCGCACCGACCCGCACCCATTCGTCTCCGAATCCGGTCCTTATCCCGGCCCGCAGCATGTCGTCGAGGTAAGTTACCTGGAGGAAACAATAAACGCGAACCGACAACTCTCCGGATGCCCGTGCGTCCTCGCAACGCAGCCAGTATTTCGGCAATGGAGCGCAGGTCGCAATCGACCTGGCGCAAGTGTCGCAGCCCGGCGTAGCAAGGATGAGTGTGGCTGTCAATAAAGCCGGGGACCACTGACCTGCCGCCCAGATCGACCTGCCTGGTCCGGCTAGTCACCAGATTTCGCACTTCATCGTTCTTCCCTACCGCCAGGAATCGCTCCCCGGAGATGGCCACTGCCTCCGCATGAGGGAGACGCGGATTCATGGTGTGGATCGTTCCGTTGTAAAGCAACAGCTCAGGATCGGACCGATCCAATGGGAGAAAGGCAAAAGTACCCATCATCCCCAGGAACTCGCGTCGCGAAGGTTCTTTCATTGTGGTTGCCCCCGCCCTTGAACGAGAAATGTAAAATTGTCCGGCATTCCAGGAATCACGATTTTCATTAATTAAACCACACTGTTGACTCATGAACCAGTAATCGCTCCCCTAGAAGCCCAAGAAAAGTCACAAGCCTTGGAACCGGGTCTGGGCTACAATCCTTCAAGTCGCCACGTTCGAAGGGCCGAAGATGCGGCCAAGAGCAAAAGGGGAGAATCTCGATGAACATAGGAAGAATCGAAGAAACTCACTCCATACTTTCCAAATTCATACAATTGTCTCTTGCAGCAGTGCTGGTTTTCTTGGGCAGCGTGCATGCCGAACAGAGCAAGGCTGAACGTATTGTTGGCGTCAAGCTCTACGAATACAAGAAAGACTTCGGGCGCTTGTTCTCTCAGTGGAAGATCCTGGGCGTTAACAATGCCTATGTCAGTGTCGACCTGGCCAGAAACCAGGAGTTCCGCCGGTTGGCGAAGGCCGGTGGTGTGTCTACATGGATTATTCTTCCCGTTTTTTACAACCCCGAAAAACTGAAACAAGATCCGGACTTATACGCCGTAATGGCCTCCGGCAAGAAAGCGGAGAAAGACTGGGTACAGTTTGTCTGCCCCTCACGAATCGAGTACTGCAGTGAACGGTTGGCGTTTGTCCGGGAATTGGTCAAAGAATGCCAACCGGATGGTTTGAGCATTGATTTCATCCGCTTCTTCGTTTACTGGGAGGCGATCTACCCTGCTACCCAACCGGATCCTTCCGAGAACACCTGCTTTTGTTCTCATTGCCTGCGGAACTTCCAAATGTACGCCCATCTAGAAATCCCCAGTCAATTGAACTCCGTGCAGGAAGCTTCCCACTGGATCTTGAAGAATCACCTGAGGGAGTGGGGCGAATGGAAATGCCACATCGTTACCTCAATGGTGGCATCCATCGCTCAAGAAGCCCGCAAGGTCAATCCCGGCATCCGGCTCAATCTCCACCTGGTCCCCTGGCGGGAGAATGATTTCGACCAGTCGTGGAAGACTGTGGCGGGGCAAGACCCCACAGCCATCTCTCCATACGTCGATACACTTTCGCCAATGTGTTATGCCTACATGGTTCGGCAGGATTCGGCATGGATTCATTCAGTAGCTAGAGATCTCCAATCCCGTGCCAGTAAGCCCATCCTGGTCAGTATTCAGGTCAGCGACGAAGGAAAAGACCAGATAGCACCCGGGCTGTTCAAGCAGTATCTCGAGCAGGCCATAAAATCCCCTTCCATTGGGGTAGTGTTTTGGAACTGGGAAATGCTCGATAAAAACCCGGAGAAACAACAAATTGTAAAAGCGGTTCTTACGGGACTGCAAAGAAACCGCGAATAGGATTAGGTTCCCCTCGACACTGAGGAGGGATCACCCGAAGTTCGGACCAACCCCCAATCACGTTGGATTGGTGGGAGCTCAACACACGTTCGGCGCCTCCGTGGTTAGGTTTTGATTGCGGCCAAAGGTCGCTTTAAGCTCTTCGTGGACGGCAGTACTACTGTTGCCTCCGAAGTCCCTTGAGCATCCCGGCATCCAGCCAAGCCAGCGACTGGCGGGCGTAGAGATAGGACTGATCGATTTCCAGAGCTTTCCGGAAGTTCTCCGACGCCAGGGAATTGTCTCCCTCGAAAGCCGCATAGAATCCG
>JBGPHY010000089.1:0-12954 GCA_041484625.1 Terriglobia bacterium
AGAACGAGCGGTCCAGCGTGACACGGTCTTTAGCATGAAGAAGACAACTTTGTCTCATCAGGAAATTGCAGGCCGAAAAAGAAGTTGGACCTATGCTACCATAGGATGCGTGGAATGGCCTCTCGCTCTTGAGTTTCATCGCCCATTTTCCCCCCGTTGGATTCTCTGCCGGGGAATCTCAAAGGAGACATTTTTGAAGATAACGGTCTTTTATCGGCGTCTAGCAGTATTGTTGCCATGCCTGTTCCTGATCCCGGGGGCAGTGACGCGCAGTGAACAGTCGGCCGATTCCAAAGAAGTGGCTATCAATGCCTTCATGGCGGCCCGGACTCTGCCCGACAATGTGGAGGCCCGGAAACTGATGACTGCCAGCCTCGAGGGAAACTACCTCAAGGGGAAAAGGCTTTCTCCCCGCGTCCGGAGCGGCCGGGTCGTGGCTTTTGATTACAACTCCTCCACTATTCGAGCTTCGGGGGAAAAACAGTTTCAAGTAGAGGTGAGCTGCACCTGGGCGGACCTGAACGAACTAGCTTACGAAACCCAGCTCGAACGTTTGACCTTCGTCAAGGTCAGAAACGATTGGCTGGCTGACGACATTGACCTGGTCAAAAAAGTACCATTCCAGGGACTTCCACCATTGAGCCTGGAGCAGCAGAAGGCAGGTAGAGGTGCACTGGCGGCGGCCAAGAGATTCGCTAAAGCTGTGGTTAACCGCAACCCCACACTAGCCAGCCAATTGGTCACCCAGGAGTACCAAAACCAGTTTCGCACGCCTGAGGCCTGGGAGGATTTCTTTGCCGGTCGCTCTGCTCCCCGTTACGCGGCCTTCGACCTCCGGAAGTTTACCTTAACTAGTGACTCGGTGGCTGGCGTCAAGATCGGCTTGTACCAAGTGGAGTACGGAAAGAGAGGTGCCTCCGTGGCAAAGGCACAAATCTCTCTTCAACAGGGCAAGACAGACTGGTACGTCGATGACTTCCAGTTAATCAAGTGATCCTGGGGGTGGAGTGCCTTTGAGCACAGCCGGACGCCTTCACCCGGCCTATTTCTTCTTCTTATCCGGTCTCTCAGTTCCGTATTTGGTCTGCACCTGACCTGTCAGGGCAGTGATCATGTCCTTGGAGGCTTGGGCATACTTTCCTTCCGGAGCCAGTTCCAGGTATTTCTGGAAAGCTTCGATGGTGCCTGGCGCCGGAACCACTTTCCCTTCTGGACTCGTGGTGGCGAGTCCTACCAAGCCCGTGCCGAGCTGATACACAGCATCGGCGTTCTTGGGATCGGCTTCAACGGCTTTCTTGAACGCATCCACCGCCTCCTGATATTTCCCGGTGTTGGTCAGCATGGCGCCCAGGTTGTAATAGGACTTTGAAGCGTTAGCAGGGCTCAATTCGGCGGACTTCTTCATCTCGGCGGAAGCATTGTCCATCTTGCCAGCCATTCCGTAAACAATCCCCATATTCATGTGGTAGCTGGCTTCAATCTCGGGGTTGGGTTTATTAGCCAGGATAGCCAGGGCTTTGTTGTAGTTCTCGATGGAATCATCATACTTCTTTAGTTGCTTGTAGGCCTCTGCCATGTTGGAGAAGACCACATGTTGGTTCGGATCCATTTCAGCGGCCTTCTTAAATGTCTCCACAGCTTCATCATATTTCTTCTCCGACGCGAGCGCCCGGCCCTGCTCGAACAAGCCTTTCATGCCTTCATGCTTCTGTTTCGCCTCCTCCTGTTGAGCGACGGCCTTCTTTTGTTCTTCGCTCAAAACCTTGGGTTCGCTTTGGGCCCGTTCCTGCTCGGCCTTGAGGTTCATGTCGGCTTTGGCCGTGTCCTGCAATGGGACCTTGATGTTGTCTAAATAGTAGAGCTCTTTGCCCTCCTGGTTGATGCTTACCCGGTAGAAACCGACGGGCAATCCGGCGTGGAAGTAGTGACCCTTCTTGTCGGTTTTCACTTGGAAGTGCTGTTTGATTTCTTTCCGATCAAGAAAGATCATGACACCGACTAGAGGCTGGCCATCGAACCCCTTCACATCCCCCTCGATGTTTCCGGTTTGAGCGTAAACCTTTTGCACCCCCAGGGGGGCCATGATGGCCACGGCTGCTATCGTTACCAGGAGCAACTTCGTGATTCTGAACATTTAGATCCTCCAGAGACTTTTAGGATAAGAATAGGACAAGCGAAGACCCCCCTCCGCCGATAATTTATCACAGATTGCCCACGCTCAGGCGTAGGAAATCGGATCCTTTACACCAGCTTCACGGAACCCCCTGAGCCGCAGGGCGCAACTGTCGCACCGACCACAGGCCAGATCTGCCGTCTGATAGCAGGACCAGGTGAGATGAAAAGGAGCCGCGAGCCGCATCCCCGTCTTAACTATCTCGCTCTTCTTCATATGGATGACGGGCGTCAAGATGCGCAGATCGGTCTCCGGACGGGTACCCACACGAATCAGCTGATTGAAAATGCCATAGTATTCCGGGCGACAGTCCGGGTAGCCGGAGCTATCCTCCGCCACCGCTCCAATGAGAATTGTCTTCGCACCCAGAACCTCTGCCCAGGAAGTGGCCATAGCCAGGAAATGCGCGTTACGGAATGGGACATAACTGCTGGGAATATCGTTGCGCTGGAGGTTGGCTTCTTCCACTGGGATACGGGGGTCGGTCAGGCTGGACCCGCCGATCTTGCTCAAATGATCCAGCGAGCAAATCAATGTTTGCTTTACCTGGTAATGAGCAGCGATATCCCGAAAGGCCTTCAGTTCCCGGGATTCAGCTCGCTGTCCATAAGAGACATGCAACAGAGCCAGGTCGTGATTGTCCGCCGCGATGGCGGTGCAAACACAGCTGTCCATGCCTCCACTTACGAGGACTACAGCCAGGGGCTTCCGACCCCTTGTTGCCGACTCGACCGTCACTAAGTCACTCCCTCCCAGGTTCGAAAGATTTTACTACCTTCAGACGAAAAGCCATCACTTTCCCCCGGACGAGAAAACAGAGGTACTGTTCCCAAAACTTGCGCAGAATGCGGAAACGTCTCGAACGATTCTCCAGGTTAACCAGATATTCAAAACCCAAGAGTCGGTAGAGCTTCAGCAGTTGGATGTCGCACCGCAAAACCTCAAAACGAGCCGTCGAGTAATAACTGGTCCGGTGCGCTTCCTGAAAGAAGTCAAAAGAACGGCTGTTCAGGTGCCAGATGTGAGAAGGGTCCTGCCAGGAAGAGGCGTCGGTGTAGTGCGGTGTGACAATCTCCACTTCTGCTCCTGGCGTGGCGATGCGGTGCACCTCCTCCATGGTCTGCAGAATCGACTGGACATGTTCCACCACATGGATCATGCGGATGCGGTCAAAAGTGTCATCCGGGAAGGGATAGGGGAATCGATTAAGGTCATGAACGACATCCACTCCCTCGAGAGAAAACAGGTCGAGGCCGATGCTCCCGGGGAGCTTGTGTTTCCCGCAACCGATGTCCAGCGTCTTCGCGTTCAATTTGGGAAAAGGGAATCCCGCTGGTCCCTGTTTAAATCCAAGATTCTAGCCGAATTCTAAACCGAAAGAAATCGGGTTGAAACTTAAAAAAAGTTATGGATTGGGCTTGACAATGGGATTAGAATAAGAGCCGCTGAGAACCAGACACTACGTATCGCTTGTTGACGGAGCTGTAAAGTTTCAATATTGAAGTTGACTCTTTTTGAGGGTTGGCTGAAAGGGGTGAAGGTCATGTTTGAACAGATTGACGACCCTGAAGTGGCAGGACGCAAAACATGGAAGGAACGGCTTACTGAGGGAGCGATCATTGTGGCTGTAGCCGCCGTAGTCCTGGGAATCATTCTTTACGCGCTGCAAATCGGCTGACGCTGGCTGCCATGATTCGCCGTCATCCAAAGAAGAGGAGGTGGAAAGCGCCGCCTCTTTTCTTTTTTTAGAGGATCGGCTGCAATCCGGTCCAATCCAGCCCTTTTTCCAGCACTCAAGTTCCTTGCCGGTTTCACCCGGAAGACCTGACTGATCCAGCGGAGAGTCGCCCTTTGAAAAAAACATCGGTGGTCATTGTTGGCCGCCCCAATGTGGGCAAATCGACTCTCTTTAACCGGATTTGTGGAAAATTCAAGGCTCTGGTGGGAGACGAGCCGGGCATGACGAGGGACCGGATCATCAGCGATGCCGAGTGGAACGGACGGTTCTTTGAAATCATCGATACCGGGGGGATCACTCTGGACGATTCTGAATTGATACCGCGCCGGATTTATGAGCAGGCGAAAGGCGCAATGGATAAGGCTTCGGTGATCCTCTTTCTGGTGGACGCCCGCACCGGGGTCACTCCACTGGACCGCGAACTGGCCCGTCTGCTGATAGAACAGGGTCGGCCCGTATTCGTAGTCGCTAACAAATGCGATTCCCCCAAGCAATGGAACGAAGCTCAGGAATTTTACGAGCTGGGGTTTGAGCACCTCTTTCCGATTTCCGCTGAACACTCCATCAACGTGGGAGATCTTCTGGATGAAATCGTCAAGACTTTCCCAGGGACCACTACCGTCCAGGCCTCGCCTTCTCCGGAAATCAGCGTAGCTATTGTCGGGAAACCCAACGTGGGCAAATCCACCCTACTCAACTTGCTTTTGGGAGAGGAGCGATCCATTGTCTCCCCGCTTCCCGGAACCACGCGCGACGCCGTGGACTCCCTGCTGACGCGCAACGGCAAAACCTTCCGGTTCATCGACACGGCTGGAATCCGAAAGAAGAGCCGGACCCACCTGCTGGCAGAGAAGCTCAGCGTGATCATGGCTCGGAAGAACCTGGAGCGTTGCGATGTGGCCCTGGTCGTGCTGGATGCCCAGGAAGGCATGAACTCTATGGATGTGACTATTGCCGGGTATGCCAAAGAGGCAGGGGTCTCTGTAATCTTGGTAGTGAACAAATGGGATGCCGTAGAGAAGTCCACCTCGACCATGGGCGAGTTCGAAACCGACATTCGGACCCGGACCAAGTACCTGGAGTACGCCCCGATTCTCTTCGTTTCGGCCAAGACCGGCCAGCGGGTTTCCAAGCTTTTTCCACTGATTGAAGAGGTTGCCCAGGCTCGGAGGAAGCGGGTGCCTACGGCGGAATTGAACTCGTTCCTCCAAAAGGCGGCCCTGCAAAAGGCCACCGTACCGTTCAACCGGCAGGTCAAAATACATTACATGACTCAGGTTGGGGTGGCTCCTCCCCGCTTTGTGGTGTTCTCGAATCGCAAGGGCAGGCTCCACTTCTCTCTGGAACGCTATCTGATCAATCGGATACGGGAACACTTTGGTTTTTTCGGAACCCCTATTATCATGAAGCAGAAACTGCAGCCTCGTGGGAAGTAGCCATGGACGGAGTAGAGATTCCTGACAAATTGTACTTTACCATCGGTGATGTATGCCGATTGCTGAAGCTGGAACCTTATGTCCTGCGCTTCTAGGGAAAGGAGTTTCCCCAACTGACCCCTACCAAGGGTGCCAATGGACGCCGCATGTACCGAAGAAGAGACGTGGAGACGGCACTGGCCATCAAGAACCTGTTGTATGACCAGGGGTTCACCATTGCGGGAGCCAGGAAGGTCCTGGGCGAGAAAAGACCCATGGGACCTGCCCGGCCCGCCGGGGTCGAGGTTATCTCTCCTCGAAGCCATAGAGAACATGCTGCTTCCGGTCCTTCACCTCTCTCCTCGGAGGCGCTGCAGCAGCTCAAGAGCGATCTCCGCAGTATCTTGACAATTCTGAACAGAAGGTGCTAGAGTCCAGGCCAGTCGGGACGTAGCGCAGCCTGGTAGCGCACACGCTTGGGGTGCGTGGGGTCGGAGGTTCAAATCCTCTCGTCCCGACCATTTTTGTGCGGGAACGGGTTTTGCCTGAGATCCTCTTAACCAACGATGACGGGATTCACTCCCCAGGAATCGTGGCGCTGGCTGAAGCCGTCTCCGCCGTGGGGCGGGTTACGGTAGTGGCGCCGGACCGGGAGAGGAGCGCCTCCAGTGCAGCCTTGACCCTCCACCTGCCGTTGCGTTATGAGGAGGTTGGAACGGGTCGGTTTTCTGTGGAAGGAACCCCCACGGACTGCGTCATCATAGGACTTCACCAGATTCTCCCTGCGCTCCCCGATCTAGTGATCTCCGGGATCAACCGAGGGGCCAACCTGGGGCATGACGTCGCCTACTCAGGAACTGTTTCGGCAGCCATGGAGGGGGCGAACCAGGGCATCCCGTCCTTTGCCATATCCCTGGCCTCCCGCGAGGAATTCCGTTTTGAGGAAGCCGCCCGATTCGCGGCCGTGCTGGCGGAGAAGGTCCTCAAAGAGCCGTTGCCTTCCGGGGTGATCCTGAATGTCAACGTTCCCGGACAGCAGATTCGTGGTGTCCGCATCACCCGCCAGGGGCATCGTAACGTGCGCAACATCTTCGTGGAAAATATGGACCCGCGGGGACGGCGGTACTTCTGGCTGGATCAAGAGATGGAGGCGGAGACCCATCAGGGGAGCGAAGACTCAGACTACATGGCGGTCTACGCGGGGTACATTTCCATTACCCCGCTGAAAATGGATCGCACCGATTATGGTTTTGCTAAGCGTATGGAAGCCTGGTCGGGAACACTCTTTAGCGAGAAGTCAACTTTCCAATAGCAGTTGTCTGTCGGGGCGTGGCTCAGCCTGGCTAGAGCGCCTGGTTCGGGACCAGGAGGTCGGAGGTTCAAATCCTCTCGCCCCGACCAATCATGGTCTCAGCATTTAAGATTCCCCCCATCGTTTCTCCCTGCTGAGTTAATGGGCCACGAATCTGAAAATGCTTTCAAGGGTCCTTCGAAGGGCTCCTTCCTGAATTTCATACCGCATCCGCTGCCTCAAGAGCTCCCGGCACCCATACGGAAGTCGTCTCATTATCTTTCCAGCAACGCGAAGCAATTGTCGTTCCAGGCGAACATTCCGGGGCAGGCTCTCTAGTACCGGTTTGGCCAGTTTCTTATATCGTTCGGGCGCATCCAGGAGAGCATCGAGCAATACGGAGCGGCCATCCTGTTGGATTTCGGGAAGCGGACAACGCGCGCAAAGGTATGCGCGCTGCACCAGGAGTAGATACCCCGCCGGACATACTATCCCCGCTGGTGAGCCTTTGCTCCTCCTCGACTCCGTCAGAAGCAGGTATCCCAGCCTCTTCTCCGGCAGGCTGGCACAGCGCCTCGGCGGTTCTCATGGAACCTCCCTTCCGTGATGCCATCGCGGCCTTATAGGGTTCACGAACAAACCGGCCCTGAGTCGATAACCAATCAGGATGCAGATTCAGGGCGACATAAGGAGCAGCAGGGCGGAAGTCCACACCAATTCTTCGGGCATGCCGGATCGCCCGCGGCAGTTCATGCTCATTGAAAGAAAACACCAGGTACTGCCATTCGAATCTGGGCTTGTCCGCTTTCAACTTGTGTTTCAGTCGGGCTAGCTTCTCCAGATTCGACATGGCCAATTGAAAGTCCCCATTGACGCGGTATGTTTCAAATATCTCCTGGCTCATACCATCAATGGATATGATGATGTAATTGATCCCGGAGCGAATCAATCCTTCAATGCCCGGAACAGATTCTCATATTTTTTTCGATATTGTGGCTCATAGAGAGAGGAAGTCCCTCCGCCAAGTGTTTCATGCCCCGCTGCCGAGTCGGCACTGCCTTGGCGTCACGTCGCAGGGATGCAACGGGGCACAGGTTGGCAGTTGACGCTTCCTCCATTGTCAATCGTGGTGAAGGAGCCAATCTTTCGGGAGGTCATTGCTTCCCGCCCTGCTCAAAAATCGGTTTCCCTGCCAGGTAGGTCCCGAGGACTTTCGCCCCGCGAATGTCATCCACGGGGCAAGTCAGCAAGTCGCGATCGAGGATGATGAAATCGGCCAGCTTGCCGGGCTCGAGGGAACCCATCTCGTTTTCGCGGAACAGCAGGTAGGCATTGTTGATCGTGTAAAATCGAATCGCCTGCTCCCTTGTCAAGGCTTCCTCGGAATGCAGGGAACCATCGTAGTTCTTGGCCCGCCGAGTCAGCGTCACCCAGATTCCCAGGAACGGATCGTAGGGGTTGATGGAGCGAAGGGAGCCAATCTTCTGCATATGGTCGGAGCCGCCGCCGACCATTCCTTTGGCCTCGAACAGGCTATGTAGCGGTTGGAAGTAGCGCAATCGTTCGTAGCCAAACTGTGCGACCAGCGTCCGGGTGTCCAGGTACAGCCAGGCCGGCTGAATGTTGGCCACGGCTCCCAGGCGCGCCAGTTTCTCCACGGATTCCTTGCTCATGAAGTTGGAGTGAGTCAGGCTGGGACGGGTCTTGGCCACAGGCAGTGTCCGGTTGACCTCCTCATACACGTCCAGCAAGGTTTGGACGGCACCGTCCCCAACGGAGTGAGCGGTGAACTGCAATCCGGATTCTACCGCGGCCTGAACCATAGGTAGCAGGCGCTCCCTTGGAATGAACAGCAGTCCCCGGTAATTGGGATCCTTGATCGAGTAAATTTGGCTGATCCCCCAGGGCTGGAGCATAAAGGCGCTGCCGGTCAGCATCCCGCCATCCAGATAGGTCTTGACTCCAATGATCTGCAGTAGGGGATCCTCCTGGCGAAGCGGGTTTCTGGCTACGCTCCGGATCCTCTGCTGGATCTCTTCAATGGTCCCTAGCGTATCGATGTGCTGCGACATGGACACGCGCACAGTCAAATGGCCCTGGGCGCGCATCTGCCGATAGCGCTCAATCTCATCAGGCATCGTGTCGCCGTCTCCAATCGCCGTAATGCCGACGGCATTGTAGTCATGGAACAGCTGCTGTAACCGCACGTACCGATCCTGGTCGGTGGGCTTCCGGCCGCTGGGCTGGCTCTTCACGTAACGAGTACAGCTTCTCAGGATACCAGTGGGTTCCCCGGTTTGAGGGTCCTTCTCAACGTAGCCCGGACCTCCGTCCACGACCTTGAAATCCTTGTCAATGCCGCTGAGCTTAAGGGCCATTGTATTCAGCGACGCATCCGGCCCGGTGGAAAAGACCACAGGATTGCTGGGAGCCGCCTGGTCCAACTCCTGACGGGTGGGATAGCGCTGTTCCTTTAGACGAGTAATGAACACCTGCTGGACCTGGATCCAATCGCCGGGCTTGGCGGCATTGGCCCGGCCCCTGATGTACTCCAGCACGTCTCCGATCGTCTCCATGTCGGGGATAGGGTGATCGAACTCCGTCATGCAGGCCTCACCCGGATGGACGTGAGAATCGATCAAACCTGGCAGGACTATTTTGCCACCGAGGTCCAAGAACTTCGTCTGGCTCCCCTGGAGCTTGCGGACCTCGGCATCGGTCCCCACTTTAAGAATGCGTGGACCTTTTACCGCAAGAGCCTGCTGGACCGAAAACTGCGGATCCACCGTGACGATCTTGCCGTGATAGAGGATCAGCTCGGCCTCTTCAGCCATTATGAAGCCACAAGAACACACCAGAAGAGACAAGGCCAAAAGGATCCTCACCTGGATTTTCATTTGCATGATTTCATGTCCTTCCTTTGCCGTGAGTCTGTATAATCCTGGTCTGGAAAAGAGTAATCATGACCCACAAACCTTTGGATAATTGTGGCGATTCTATTCGAAAACAGCCGGCGATGGAATATGAATCCGGCGGATAGGCCATGAGACTCCGCCCTTCTTGACCCCGAGGAGAGTGCATGAATAGCCGCGAGAGAGTGATTTCTGTTCTAGAAGGCCGGCCCTCTGATCATCCGGCTCTAATGCCAATAACCATGATGTTGGCGGCCCGTCACATTGGGATCGGCTACGGGAAGTATGCCTTGGACCACCGGTTGATGGCCGAAGCCCAGATCCGCATGGCGGAGGACTTTGCCTTTGACCATGTCTCTGCCATTACAGAGACCCGTGAGGCTCCGGATTGCGGAGCAGCGATTCAATACTTCGACGACCAGCCTTATGCCCTGGACGAAACTCACGCGCGCCTCGCCGTCAAAGGTGATCTCGATAGGTTGAAAGCCCCTGATCCTGCCGAGGGCCAGCATATGCGGGATCGCCTCGAGGGGATCCGCCTCTTGAAGGAACGAGCCGGGAGGGAAAAAATTGTCGAAGGTTGGGTGGAGGGACCGTGCCAGGCCGCAGCCGACCTGCGCGGCATCAACTCCCTGATGGTTGATTTCTACGATGACCCCGGTTTCGTCCGTGAGCTGTTCGAATTCGTTCTGCAGTTGGCGCTGCGGTTCGGCGAAGCCCAGTTGCAGGCCGGAGCCGATGTGGTCGGCATGGGAGATCCGGCAGCGTCACTGGTAGGTCCACCACTTTACCGGGAGTTTGTCTGGCCCTTTGAGAAGCGCTTGGTGGAAAGTCTGCAGGTGAAGGGTGGACGTGTGCGGCTTCACATCTGCGGGGACACCCGCCGTATTCTTCCCGACATCGGGCAATTGGGATGCGATATTGTGGACATCGACTCTAAAGTGTCACTGGCCGAAGCCCGCCAGAAGATGGGTCCGCATCAAGTATTGTTGGGGGGACTGGACCCGGTGCGAGTGCTCCAGCAAGGGAGCCCGGAGCAGATCGCACGCGTCGTTGCCGATTGTCATCGCCAGGCCGGAGCCCGTTACATTCTGGGAGCTGGCTGCGAAGTGCCTCCGGACACTCCTGCGGAGAATCTCCGGGTCCTCACCCGCTATGCTCAAAGTAATTGACAACTGTCACCAACCGTGGGTCAATTGCAGAGTATGAAAATAATCTGAATTTCATATTGGGAGGGAAATAATGATCCGAAGCCTCTGGATACCTGTCAGTCTGGCTCTAGGCCTTTGTTGCGGGATCGCTCAAGCCCAATCGGTCGATGAACTGTTGGCCCAGCACCTGCAGGCTCGCGGTGGGGCCGAAAAGCTGAATGCGATGCAAGCTGTGAAGATGACCGGAAAAATGACAATGATCCCATTGAATGACTTCCGAAAAGCCGCCGGCCCGGGACAGGACGTGCCGGTCGTTTTGATGATTAAGCGATCCGACCAGGTTCGGCTCGAGATTGACGACAAGGGAAAAAAGCTGGTTCAAGGGTTTGACGGCAAAGGGAACGCCTGGGGACTCAGGCCAGACTCCACCGAACCTGACATGCTACTTGACGACGAGGGGGGCCTGGGCGAAATGCAGGCTCTGCTCCTGCAGGATCTAGCCGACCTGGAAGGGCCGCTAGTCAACGCCAAGGAAAAATGGAGATCCGTCGAGTTGGAAGGGAAGGAAGGCTCGGGAGACGATGTCAGTTACATGTTCAAGCTGTCCCCCAAGGAGGGGTTCGTCCGCAGTGCCGTTCTGGATGGGAAGACTTCCCTCATCCGCCAAACGACCCGGGCGGGAAGCGATTTCCAATTGGAGACGGTCTCCTCGGATTACCGCATGCTCAATGGAGTCCGGGTGCCCTACTCAATTGAGGGGAAGATTGATGGTGAACCGTTCACCCGGATCCGGATTGAGAACGTCGAGGTAGTAAGTTCGCTGGACGACGGGCTGTTTCAGGTGCCGGGCAAGAAATAGTCCTGCAGTGGATGAATACTTCTGAGGTGCCACCGGCTGCTTCCAATAAGGCTTGAGGCTCTCAGATGCCGCGTTCGGTCGAGACAAACCGTGTCTGGAGAAGACTCTTTCCTTGGGTAGAAAACGCGGAAGCGATCGACTGTAACTCCAGAGCTATCACGTCAAAACCGCACTTTACAATCAAAGTCTGGCCGTGCTACTCTTCCGCTCGCATGTCGTGATGGGCCGCTAGCTCAATCGGTAGAGCAACTGACTCTTAATCAGTAGGTTCGCGGTTCGATTCCGCGGCGGCTCACCAATTAAGACTTTAGCTATCCCACCTTTGCAGTGCTCTCCGGCTCGGCTTGTTTTTCGGGCTGATTTTCACTATGACCACCCTTTGAAGATCTCTTATTTTCTGGAAAGCTTCGGTAATCGCCTTGGCTTGGGGGTGAACATACCGTTGGGTGATTGATATGGAACTGTGGCCGGCAATCGTTTGTAGGGCGAAAGAATCACATTGAGAGGCAAGATTGGTGAGGGCTGTGTGTCTGAGGCAATATGGGGCAAACGATTTGAGCTCCCTCCCGAGCTGAATGAGGCTGAGTTTAACAAACTGCATGAGAGGATGTTCTCGAAACCGAAGGCAATTGCAAATGCAAAGGACTATTAACAAAGGAGGGCGAGTTGGAATCCTGATCCTCCGTCGCATATACGACGGGCAGAACGTAGGGTTGAAGGAAGATAGAACCTGATCTGGCGTTGCAGTCATACAAGAATGCCGTTCGTACTAATCCGGAGCCTGCGGATGATCGCGCGTTTGAGATCAAAAACAGGGAAGATTCAGGACTGCTGAGGGATGCATGAATTTACCACAAGATCAATCTTAACGGGCAATGGCATTTGACAACGCGCGCAATTCTAAGATAGACTTCGGTTTAAGCAGGAATAGAGCTAGTAAAATTCACACCATCATGAGCACAAGGCCCGCTGATCTGCCCGATTTTAGGCAACCGCCGCTCGCAGAGGTTGTTCTTTCGTTACAGTTTGACCGAATTGATAGCCTAACCACGCCGATGGTAGGCTTGCTATGGCTACGGTTTCGTGACAGGCTCCCCGAGATCGAAGAGCATTCCCCCTTGGTGCCAGCACTTGAGGACTTCACCCCGCCCTCCGTGCGGAGGGTGGAGATTAAGATGGAAGAAAGGTTACCCAATCCGCGTGTTTGGTTTCTCAACAAAGCAAAAACAGAACTTATCCAAGTTCAACAAGATCGTTTTATTCATAACTGGCGCAAGGTGAACAGGTCGGAAGTTTATCCACGTTACGAGAATATCAGGGAGACATTCGCGGAAGAAGTCAGAGAGTTTATTTCGTTCCTGCATGATCAAGATGTGGGGCAGGTAAAAATAAATCAATGCGAGGTCACATATGTG